>JAAYVT010000351.1 GCA_012517025.1 Phyllobacteriaceae bacterium
ATCCTCGACGTCTCCGACGACGAACCGGCGCCGCCGCAGTTGCCGATCGAATTCGCGGCGCGGCTGATGGGGGTCGAGCCGCCGCCGGAGATCCCGTTCGAGGCGGCCGACTTCACCCCGATGGCGGCGAGCTTCTGGGGCGAGAGCAAGCGCGTCGCCAACGACCGCCTGCACGCGCTGGTCGGATCGCTCGTCCACCCGACCTATCGCGAGGGATTGACCGCGCTGTGGACCGCCGGCACCTGGGCGGGCGATCTCCGCGATCGCGAAGACGCCAGTCCACGTTTTCGGCGCTGAGTCACGCCGGCCGCTCGGCCTGCGCGAGTTTCGCCGCCTCGCGGGCGAGATGCGCCGCACGGACCCGTTCGGCGTGGAGACGGCGACGCCGGATCTGCAGGCGCCGCCACACCATGGCGAGCCATCCCTTGAGGGTGCGCGGCGCGAAGAGATCGAAGAGCGGCGGTGTTTCGACGGCGAAGTCGAGCTTGTAGGCCTCCTCGCCGACGGTGAAGTCGAACAGGCGCACCCCGTCGGCCTCGGCTGCGGCGATCATGTCCTCGGCCAGCAGCAGCCCCGGCGACCAGTTTTTCCAAGCGACGTCGAACCCGGTGGCGAGCAGCTGGAAGCTGTCGCCGGTACGGGTGCCGAAGCCGGCGGCGAGCGGCCGCCCGTCGAGCGACAGATCGGCGACGTGGGCGATGTCGGCGTCGGTCGCCAGTCGGCGCCAGAACGCTTCGACCGGCGCGACGTCGTGCCCGCGGTTCTCGTCGGCGAAACGCGCCCGTCGCCAGGCGAGCAGACTCTCCAGCACGTCCAGACCCTCGCGCGCCGGACGCATGCGGGAGACGAGGGTGCCCTTGTTCTGCAGTTTGCGCCGCTTGCGGGCGAGCGACCGGCGCATGCTCGGGTCGAAACTCTCCGGAACGCCGCCCGGCGCCTCGCCGAGCCGCAGCACGTGGGCGGCGTCGAACGACCGCTCGATCCCCGGCAGGCGGAGGAGCGGATTGTCGATCGCCCCGATCCGCGCCGGCATCTTGTCGAGCGCCAACACGTCGCAACGCGGCAGCTTCGCCGAGATCTGCGCCCAGACGCGGCGAAAGGTCTCGGGCGACGGCGCGAAGTCGCGCGCCAGGATCGGCCCGCCGTAGTCGCAGGTGTCGCGATCCCAGCCGCGCAGCACCCGAATGCCCGAGCGGATCTCGAGGCCGAGGGCCAGACGCAGCACGACCCGCCCGGTCGCGCTCTCGCGCACCACCATCAGGAAGGTGCGCGGCGCGCCGTCGTCGGGAAAGCTCGCCAGCCAAGAGGCGAGCCATTCGGGATGCTGGAACGGCGTCGAGACGACCTCGTCGGCCGCGAAGCCGATCGCCGCGGCGCAGGCGTTCGTCCCCTCGACGACGTCGATGTTCCACCCGTCCATCCGCGCGCCCGTTTTCTGCCCCGGCGGCAGTTCCATATCATCCACCTCGTCCGACCACCATCTCGACGCGAGTTCGAAAACAGAGATCTCTCGTCTGAGATAAGCAAAGGTTAACCTTGATCCGGCTTGATGGGGACGACCTGCGAACCGGATCACGGTCGCACCGCGTCGTTGTGTCCCGGCGGCCCGCCCGCGGGGCCGGCGGCCGGCCCCCGACGTCCGAATGAGGCGAGACCATGCCTTCCGTCCAGCCCGGGCCGACTTCGGCGACGGTCGAACCGGCCACCGCCACGCCGCCCCACGTCCTCTCCGAATTCGTCCGTGTGGTCCGCGCCCGCGCCCGCACCGTCGTGGCGATCGCCGTCGTCGTCGCCGTCGCGGTGATGATCGGTTGGATGCTGTGGCCGACCAAGTACAAGGCCGTGGCGCTGGTGGCGCTCGATCCGCAGGCGCCGCGCCTCGTCGCCGATCAGGCCTCCGGTGGCGGCAACGGCGACGCCTCCACCGTGGTCAGCTACGCCGAGGTCGCCACCTCCGACGGTTTCCTGATCCCGATCGCCAAGGATCAGAAGCTCGCCGACGATCCCGAGTTCGCCGGCGGCGGCGACGGCATCGGCGACGTGCTGATCGAACTGCGCCGGAACCTCAAGGTGACCCGGCGCGGGCTCACTTATCTGATCGACGTTTCCTTCACCTCCAAGGATCCCGACAAGGCGGCGCGGATCGCCAACGCCGTCGCCGACGAGATCGTGCGCCGCCAGCAGGCGCTGCGGCGCGAGGCCAACGCCGGCATCTCCGACGCCCTGCGCTCCCGCCTCGCCGACCTGCGCGCCGCCGTGCTCGCCTCCGAGAAGGCCGTTGCCGACTATCGCCAGAAGAACGACCTGCTCGACGTCTCGCCCGACGGTCGGGTCGGGTTGAAGCGCCTCAATTCGCTGACCGAGCAGATCGGACCGATCCGCGCCCGGCTCGAGGACGCCCGCGCCCGCTGGGACAAGCTGCGCAAGGCGAAGTCGGTGGAGGACGCCGATCCGTCGATCTTCCGCTCCGACCGGCTGACCGAGCTGCTCTCCCGCCTCGGCGAGGAGAAGCGCCAGATGGCCTCGGCGACCCAGACCTACGGGCCGCGCCATCCCAGCGTCGAGGCGGCGCAGGCGCGCATCGCCTCGATCGAGACCGCGATCCGCGACGAGCGCGCCCGCATCGTCGATCAGGTCAAGGCCGAGGTTGACGTCCTGACCGAGCAGAACGCCGCCTACGAGAAGGAAATCGCCAAGCGCACCAGCGAGCAGCTGGCGGCCGACCAGAAGGAGGTGGTGCTGCAGGATCTGGTGCGTCAGGCCCAGGCCGATCGCCAGATCTACGAGCAGTTCCTCGCTCGTCAGAAGACCACCCAGGAACAGGGCGACATGTCGCAGCCCGAGGCGGTGGTGGTGTCGTCGGCGACGCCGCCGACCCGTCCGACCCGCCCCGGCCTCACCCTGGCCGCCCTGGTCGGGCTCCTCGGCGGTCTCGGCACCGGCCTGATGTGGGTGCTGTTCGGACCGCCGCCGGCCCGTCGCGTCACCCCGCTCGTCGCGCCGCCGCCCGCTCCGATCGCCCCGCCGAACGATCCGACCCCGCCGGCCCCGCGTCCCG
>JAAYVT010000352.1 GCA_012517025.1 Phyllobacteriaceae bacterium
CCTCGAAGGCGACGAGACGGCGGTCCGGTCGCGCCCGCGAGGCGACGAGGTCGCGGGCATAGACCTGCACCACCTCGCGCACGCGCCGCGCGCCGCGATTGGTCACCGGCACGCGGATCTCGACGCGCCCCCGCGCCGTCGCCTCCGACCGATCGAGGGTCGGGGCGCCGTAATCGATCGGCACCGTGGTCAGACCGAAGCCGAACGGCCAGCGCGGTTCGGGCGGCAGATCGAGATCGCGGTTGGTCCAGCGATCGGTCGGCGAGGCCGGCCGCGAGGTCGGCGGCGCGTCGTAGGCGAGCGGCTCCTGCCCGGTGGCGCGCGGCCACGTGAAGGGCAGCCGGCCGGACGGGGCGACGTCGCCGAACAGGATCTCCGCCGCCGCCACGGCGCCCCGGCTGCCGGGGAACCACACCATCATCAGCGCCGCGACGCCGTCGCGGACGTCCTCGACGATCTGCGCCCGCCCGCCGAAGAGCAGCACCACGACCGGACGGCCGGTCGCCACCAGCGCCCGCACCAATTCGACCTGGCCGGACGCCAGACGGAGATCGGCGCGAGTGGTCGCTTCGCCGATCGCCGTTTCGGCCTCGCCGACCACCACCACGATCGCGTCGGCCTTCGCCGCCCATTCGGCCGCCATCGCGATGCGCGCGTCGCCGGGCCCGGCATCGGCGCAGGAGCTCGGGCAGGCGGCGACGTAATCGGTGGCGACGCCGCTCCGCGCGGCGCGCTCGGTCAGGGCGCGGCGCAGCGTCGTCACGTCGGCGGCGCGGGCATGGCCCGGGGTCGGGCCGAGGTGGGCGGTGGCGTCGTCGGCGAGCGCGCCGACGATCGCCAGACGACGGACGCCGCGCAGCGGGATCGCCGCGCCGGCGTTCTCGAGCAGCACGTCGGAGCGGCGCGCCATCTCGACCGCGACCGCGTCGACGTCGCGATCGACCGCCGCGCGACGGACCGGGATCTCGTCCGGCGGCACCGGCGGGTGGAGGCGCGCCGCGCCGAGCTTCAGCCGCAGCACCCGACGCACCGCCGCGTCGACCTCCTCGGGACGCACCGAACCGCGCCGCACCGCCTCGGCGAGATGGAGCCGATACTGATCCGACGACATGTCGAGATCGATGCCGGCGCGCAGCGCGATCGCCACCGTCTCGACCGGATCGTCGGTCAGGCGATGGTTGCGCAGCTGCTTCACCGCCTCCCAGTCGGAGACGATCGGGCCGGAAAAGCCGAGTTCGCCGCGCAGCACGTCCTGCAGCAGGTGGCGGTTCGCCGCCATCGGCACCCCGTTCACGGCGTTGAAGGCGGCCATGACGACGTCGGCGCCGAGGGCGATCGCGGTGCGGAAAGGGGGCAGCACGACGTCGCGCAGGAACGGCTCGCCGAGCTCGACCGGACCGTATTCGCGGGCGCCTTCGGCGAAGCCGTGCGCGAGGAAGTGCTTCACCGCGGCGATCTGACCGCCGTCGCGGGTGCCGAGGGTGCGCGCGCCGACCATGCAGCTCACCAGCAACACGTCTTCGCCGGCGCCCTCGACGGTCCGCCCCCACCGCTGGTCGCGCGACAGGTCGGCCATCGGCCCCATCGTCCAGTCGACCCCGGCGAGGCGGGCGTCCTCGGCCATCAGCCGCGCGGCGCGGCGATTGAGCTCGAGATCGAAACTGGCGGCCTGGGCGATCGGCACCGGGAACAGCGTGCGGAAGCCGTATTCCATGTCGATGCCGTTCAAGAGCGGCACGGTCTCCCCCGAGCGCGCGTAGGCCGCCGCGAGCTTCGCCGTGTCGCCGTCGGAATAGCCGAAGTTCATCACGTTGCCGTAGCGACGTTCCTCGATCTGGGCGAAGTCGAAGCCGGGATAATCCGAGACGACCGACAGCTGCGCCGCCTTCTCGGCCGGCGACATCCCGGCGAGGACGCGTTCGACCTCGGCGTCGAGATCGGCGAGCGGTTGGGCGGCGGCCGGCGCGACGAAACCCGTCGCGACGGCGAGAACGAGGTAGAGCGTCCGGAGAATCATGCGGGCGTCCCGTCGAGGGGCAGGAGAGAGGCACCGCAGTTTGCCGTTCCGAACGTCGCCGGCAAGCCGTCGCGTGCGCCTCTCGCGGTGAAAAACGTCGCGCCGACGCCGCGGACCGGTGGTAGAGCACCGCTGCATCGCAACATTGCGTTCGGCAACGCCGCATGACGGAGGGTTCATCCGCCCGGCGCGCGAGATCAACGCCCGGCCGAGGTCGCGACACTCTCGTAAAAGCGGCGCCAGCATCTCGAAACGACGGACACTCGTCTCGAATTCGCGTCCCTTCGCCGGTTCCGGAAATCGTACAATTCGGTGATGCGATCGCAATCGCGCCGTGCCGGACATGATTACATCGAATCGTTTCGTGAGTATCGAGCATCGAACGGGCGATTTCGTCTCCGTTCTAGGGAGTTCGACGTAGGTATTCGAGCAAGATTGATGGCCCGTTCGACCGATGTTTCAGTCGGCCGGGGGAAGGACGGGACGAGACCGGCCGAGGGCGGTCGTCGTTCCGGCGGGGGGATCGGACACCCCGGCGGCGCGAGGGGCGCGCCGGAGCGATCGTCCGAGGATCGTCGACGGGTGGTCGACGCAGGGGACGCGCCGGCGGCGCGGGTCGTCGCGCGCGGCGCGAGAGGGAGGTCGAGATGGGGCTGGTGTCCTACGGCGTCTGGGACGGCAAGGTCCGCGACAACCGGGGCAAGCTGCCGATCGACGTACCGGCCGATCCCGATCTGAGCGAGTTCCGTTGGTTCAACGACGGCAACCCGATTCGCGCCTTCGTCGGCGATCGCGGCTTCGTGGTGTTCGATCCAGAGGTCAGCCTCGCCGACGCGCTGTGGCGTCACATGAATCGGGCGGCGGAGGAATCCTGCGGCAAGTGCACGCCCTGCCGGGTCGGCGCGCCACTGGTGCGCGACGCTCTCGACGAGGTGCGCGAGGGACGGGCGACCGAGGCGACCTGGGAGCACATCGCCCTGCTCGCCCGCCAGATGGCGGAGACCTCGCTGTGCTATCTCGGCAAGTCGAGCGCCGTCGCCGTGCTCGCCGCGCTCGAGCACTTCCCCGACCAACTCGCCGCCGGCGGCGAACCGATTCCGGCCGGCAACGGCATGAGCTACGTCACCGCGCCGTGCGTCGAGGCCTGCCCGTCCAAGGTCGCGGTGCCGCGCTACATCGACTACATCAAGGACGGCCGGCCCGATCTGTCGCTCGGGGTGATCCTGCGCAAATATCCGATGGCGGCGACCTGCGGGCGCGTCTGCGTGCGCTTCTGCGAGATGGCCTGCCGGCGCAACACCGTCGATCAGCCGGTCGGCATCAAGACGCTGAAGCGCTACGTCGCCGATCAGCAGAAGCTGTTGCACGACCCGATCTTCTCGCCCGAGCGGATCGCCCACAAGCAGCCCGACGGGGCGCGGGTGGCGGTGGTGGGGGCCGGACCGGCCGGCGTCTCCTGCGCCTATCACCTGTTGCTGCGCGGCTATCCGGTCGACGTCTTCGAGGCGGAGGCGGAGGCCGGCGGCATGGCGCGGTCGGGGATCCCGAGCTATCGCCTGCCCAAGGACGTGCTGGCGGCGGAGACCGAGACGATCGAGCACCTCGGCGGCCATTTCCTGTTCAACCAGCGGCTCGGCCGCGATTTCTCGATCGACGATCTGTTCGCGCGCGGCTATCGGGCGGTGTTCCTCGGACTCGGGTGTGCGGAGGGCACGCTCCTCGGCATCGAGGGCGAGGACCCGCGCCTCGACGGCTACAGCTCCGGCATCGATTTCCTGCTCGACGTCCACAACCACGTCGAACACGGCGAGCCGCTGGAGATCCACGGCCGGGTGGCGGTGATCGGCGGCGGCAACGTCGCCATGGACTGCGTGCGCTCGGCACTGCGCCTGGGCGCCGACGAGGTCCACCTGATCTATCGCCGCACCGAGGCCGACATGCCGGCCGATCACGAGGAGGTCGAGGCGGCGCACCGCGAGGGCGTGGTGTTCGACTGCCTCACCAACCCGGCGCGGATCGTGTCGGAGAACGGCCGGGTGATCGGGCTGGAGCTGGTCGAGATGCGCCGCACCGTGCCGGACGCCAAGGGGCGGATCGGCGTCGAAGCGGTGCCGGGCTCGCAGCGGTTCTTCCCCTGCGACCTGGTCGTCGCGGCGATCGGCCAACAGGTCGACGCGACCACTTTCCGGGAGGCCGACGGCATCCGGCTCGACAAATGGGGGTGCGTCGCCCACTCCGACCAGGCCCTGACCACCAGCCGGCCGGGCGTGTTCGCCGGCGGCGACTGCGCCTCCGGCGCCTCCACCCTGATCCACGCCATGGCGATGGGCCTCAAGGCGGCGCGCGCCATCAACGACTATCTGCGCCACGGCTACCCGCGCTTCTTCGGCCGCACCCGCATGCGCAAACTGCTCAACGACAACAAGATGATGGCGGGCGAGTGCTTCGAGGCGCCGGTCGCCCACAAGTATCGCATCGACATTCCGAGCCTCAGCCCGGAGGAGCGCAGGGGGACCTTCGCCGAGGTCGAGAAGCCGATCACCGCCGAGGACGCCTATCGCGAGGCGGCGCGCTGCCTGCGCTGCTACCGCGTCTATTCGGTGGTGACGGAACACGCCGTGCCGAGCGGCGATCGGTGACCCGGTTCGAAAACGCGAGGATCCGCGCCATGCACGCGCTCATCAACGGACGCCCCGTCGAATTCGAGGCCGGCGAAACCATCCTGACGGTGGCCCGGCGCACCGGCTTCTACATTCCGAGCCTGTGCGAGCTCGCCGACATCGACCACACCCCCGGCACCTGCCGGGTCTGTCTCGTCGAAGCGAAGCGGGTCGGGCAGGCCGCCGCCGTGGTGGTGACCTCCTGCAACACGCCGATGGAAGAGGGACTGGAGGTCCAGACCCGGACGACGAAGATCCGCGAAATGCAGAAGCTGCAGACCGAGCTGCTGTTCGCCGACCACGATCAGGAATGCGCCACCTGCGCCCGCCACGGCCAGTGCGAGCTTCAGGACGTCGCCCAGTTCGTCGGCCTCAAGGAGAACCGCTTCTTCGATCCGATCCGGGTCGCCCAGCGCGAGATCGACCGGTCGTCGCCGGCGATGGTCCGCGACATGACCAAGTGCATCCGCTGC
>JAAYVT010000353.1 GCA_012517025.1 Phyllobacteriaceae bacterium
CGTATCCGCGCCGACATCGCCGCCCATCGCCTCACCCACAGCAACGACGAACTCAGGACGCTGTCGGAGGTCGACACCCTGACCGGTCTCGCCAATCGGCGGGCGATCGATCTCCGCCTGCCGGAGATCGCCGAGCGGTCGCAGGACGAAGGCGAGGTGATCGGCGTGATGATGATCGACGTCGATCACTTCAAGATCTTCAACGATCGATACGGCCATCAGGCCGGCGATCGCTGTCTGGCGGCGGTGGCGCGGGCGACGGCGGAACAGATCCGCCGTCACGGCGATCTGGTCGGCCGTTGGGGCGGCGAGGAGTTTCTGGCGGTGTTGCCGGGCGCCGGGCTCGACGCCACGGTGCGGGTGGCCGAACGCATCCGCGCGGCGGTCGAACGGCGGATCGATCCGATCGATGCGGCGCGCCGGTTGGGCGTGACGGTGTCGATCGGTTGCGCCGCCGGGGTGGTCGCCGCCGATCGTACCATCGACGATCTGTTGCGGGCCGCCGACGAGCTGCTCTACGCGGCGAAGCGCGACGGACGCAACCGCATCTCGCCGACCCCGCCGAGCGAGGACGGCAGCGATCGACCGGGCGCCGATCGCGCCGCCGCGTGAGACGACGACGGCGGCGATCCGGGGAAGGGACCGCGCCGCCGCGCCGGTCGCCGGGCCGCACGCCTCACTCGTCGTCCTCGTCCTCCGCTTCGTTCGCGCCGACCTCGTCCTCGTCGTCGTCCTCGGTGGCGACGGCGGCGAGCACGGTGATCGGCAGCTCCTCGAAGCGGTAGGCGTCCTCCTCGGCGGAGAACCAGACGCAGGAGGCGAGATCGCCGGCGAGCGAGGCGACGGTCAGCAACGGGCCGCCGGACTTCACGACGACGACGTCGCCGGTCGAGATGGGGAGCGAGGGCGTTTCGGTCTCGGTCATCGATGCCTCCACGGGAGACGGCGGAAAAGCCCGCCGCCGCGCAGCGTCGACCGATTCGACGACGCGCGCGCGACGGTTCACGGCCAGCGCGCCAGCGGCGGCAGCGACGACAGGATCGAGGCGACGTTGCCGCCGGTCTTGAGCCCGAACACCGTGCCGCGATCGTGCAGCAGGTTGAACTCGACGTAACGGCCGCGTCGCACCAGCTGTTCGTCGCGGTCGGCGGCGGTCCAGGCGGTGGTGCCGTTCGCCCGCACGATCCGCGGATAGACGTCGAGCAGGGCCTCGCCGACGGCGCGGGTGAAGGCGAAGTCGGCGGCGAAGTCGCCGCTCGCCAGCCGGTCGTAGAAGATGCCGCCGACGCCGCGCGGTTCGCCGCGATGGGGCAGGAAGAAATAGTCGTCGCACCAAGCCTTGTAGCGGGCGTGGTCGGCGACCGGATGAGCGTCGCAGGCCGCCTTCATCGCGGCGTGGAAGGCGAGGGTGTCGGGATCGTCGGCGGTGCGGCGGCGTTCGAGCATCGGGGGGAGGTCGGCGCCGCCGCCGAACCAGCCGCGGGTGGTCACCACCCGGCGGGTGTTCATGTGCACGGTCGGCACGTGCGGGTTCCAGGGATGGGCGATCAGCGACACGCCCGAGGCCCAGAAGCGCGGATCTTCCGCCGCGCCGGGGATCTCGGCGCGAAACTCCGGCGCGAACTCGCCGAAGACGGTGGAGACGTGGACCCCGACCTTCTCGAAGACGCGGCCGTGCATCAGCGCCATGACGCCGCCGCCGCCCGGCGCGCCGGCGTGATCGGTGCGCTCCCAGGGGGTGCGGACGAAGCGGCCGGGCGCGACGTCGACGGCCGGCGTGGCGATCTCGTCCTCGAGCGTCTCGAAGGCGGCGGTGACGCGATCGCGCAAGCGCGCGAACCAAGCGGCGGCGGCCGTCTTCTCGGCGTCGAGGTCGGAGGGGTGGGGCGTCGCCATCGGGATCATCCTCGGGAAGGGGCGGGGGCGAGAGGGGGAAAGCCGTCGAGCCGGCGCAGCGCCTCGCCGAGCGCGAAGACCGCCGCCACCGCGACGTTGAGCGATCGGAGCCCCGGCCGCATCGGCACGATCAGCCGCGCGTCGGCGCTCTCGTGGACGTGATCGGGCACGCCGGCCGATTCCCGGCCGACCAGAATCACGTCGCCGGGCGCGAATTCGAAGTCGAGGTGGCGGGTGTCGCCGCGCGTCGTCAAGAGCACCAGACGGCGCCCCTCGGCGCGGCGGCGCGCCTCGAAGGCGGCCCAATCGGCGTGGCGGGTCAACGTCGCGGCGTCGAGATAATCGAGGCCGGCGCGGCGCAAGTTCTTGTCGGTGATGGCGAATCCCGCCGGCTCGATGAGATCGACGGCGACCCCGAGACACGCGGCGGTGCGCAGCAGCGTGCCGGTGTTCTGCGGAATGTCGTGCTGATAGAGGGCGAGGCGGAGGTCGGCGTCGGGCATGGTCGCAGCGGTGGTCGGATCATCGTCGATCAGGGGTTTTACGGATGCCTGCGCATTTTCGTCGCAGGTGGCGTTCATGAGCAATTTCGTCAAGGACATACCGGTGGGGAAGCAATTCCATCGTCGGGGGTGGGACGGCCGCACCTACCCTGGACATTGCGTCGGTGCGATGTCAAAACGGCGGCCGATCGGAGACTGGGGGCGCAGGCTCTCGGTGTCCCTTTTCCGCGTGAATACCTTTCGCGCGGTTCGTCTCTCGGTTTTCCGGGTCGAGTACGTCCCTGGGAGATCGGCGGTCGGGCCCCGCGAGGTGATCGATCCGACGACCTTCGAGAGGATCCGACCTTGGCTACCATGGACACCGCAGAACCGTCGCGCCGCGACTTTCTCTACATCGCCACGGGCGCCGTCGGCGCCGTCGGCGTGGCTGCCGTCGCCTGGCCGTTCATCGATCAGATGAATCCCGACGCTTCGGCTCTGGCGCTCGCCTCCACCGAAGTCGACGTCTCCAACGTCGCTCCGGGCCAGATCATCACCGTCAAGTGGCGCGGCAAGCCGGTCTTCATCCGCAACCGCACCGACGAAGAGATGAAGAAGCTCGAGGCGATGGACTGGAAGGTCCTGCGCGATCCGCAGACCGACGAGGCGCGTGTCAAGAAGGGACACGAGAACCTGCTCGTGGTGGTCGGCGTGTGCACCCATCTCGGCTGCGTGCCGCTCGGTCACCAGGGCGAGTACGAGGGCTGGTTCTGCCCCTGCCACGGCTCGGTCTACGACGCCTCCGGTCGCATCCATGCCGGTCCCGCGCCTCTCAACCTTCCGGTTCCGCCGTACGAGTTCATCTCGGACAAGGTCGTGAAGATCGGCTGACGCCGGCGTCCTCAGGAGAGCAACACATGAGTGGTCATTCGACCTACACGCCGACGAACGGCTTCACGCGGTGGCTCGATTCGCGGCTGCCGATCATCCGTCTCGGCTACGACAGCTTCGTCGCCTATCCGACCCCTCGCAATCTCAACTACTGGTGGACGTTCGGCGGCATCCTTTCGATGATGCTGGCGGTGCAGCTGATCACCGGCATCGTCCTGGTGATGCATTACACCCCGAACACGGCGATGGCCTTCGCCTCCGTCGAGCACATCATGCGCGACGTCAATTGGGGCTGGTTGCTGCGCTACATGCACGCCAACGGCGCGTCGATGTTCTTCATCGCCGTCTACATCCACATCCTGCGCGGCATCTATTACGGCTCGTTCAAGGCGCCGCGCGAGATCCTGTGGATCCTCGGCGTGGTGATCTTCCTGCTGATGATGGCCACCGCCTTCATGGGCTACGTGCTGCCGTGGGGCCAGATGTCGTTCTGGGGCGCCACCGTCATCACCAACCTGTTCTCGGCGATCCCGCTGGTCGGCGATCCGATCGTGACCTGGCTGTGGGGCGGCTTCTCGGTCGACAACCCGACGCTCAACCGCTTCTTCTCGCTGCACTATCTCCTGCCGTTCGTCATCGTCGGCGTGGTGATCCTGCACGTCTGGGCGCTGCACGTCGTCGGCCAGAACAACCCCACCGGTGTCGAGCTGAAGTCCGAGCAGGACAGCGTCGCCTTCACCCCCTACGCCACCGTCAAGGACGCGTTCGGGATGATGGTGTTCCTGCTGTTCTTCTCGTGGTTCCTGTTCTACACCCCGAACTACATGGGTCACCCGGACAACTACATCCAGGCCAACCCGATGGTGACGCCGGCGCACATCGTTCCGGAATGGTACTTCCTGCCGTTCTACGCGATCCTGCGCTCGATCCCGGACAAGCTCGGTGGCGTCATCGCCATGTTCGGCGCCATCGCGGTGCTGTTCGTGCTGCCGTGGCTCGACACCTCCAAGGTCAAGTCCTGCACCTATCGGCCGCTCTACAAGCAGTTCTTCTGGGTGCTGGTGATCTGCGGCCTCGGCCTCGGCTGGGTCGGCTCGCAGTCGCCGACGGACACCACGACCTTCATCGGTCGCGTCCTGACGGCTTGGTACTTCTTCCACTTCCTGGTTCTCACGCCGGTCATCGGCCTGATCGAGAAGCCGCGTCCGCTTCCCGAGTCGGTCATCGCCGCCGTGCTCGCCAAGAACGCCGCGCACTGAACGGTAGAGATCGGGAGACACCGAAAATGACCATGATCCTCTCCGTTTCCACGCTCGGTCGGGTGATCGGCGCCGCGGCGCTCGCCACCGGCCTGTCCTTCGCCGCGCCGGCGATCGCCGCCGAAGAGGCGCACGGACCGCACGTCGAGATGCAGTCCTGGACCTTCGCCGGCCCGTTCGGCCGGTTCGACAAGGCCCAGCTGCAGCGCGGCTACAAGGTCTACAAGGAGGTCTGCTCGACCTGCCATTCGATGAAGCTCCTGTCCTTCCGCAACCTCGCGGACGAGGGCGGCCCCGGCTTCACCATGGATCAGGCCAAGCAGATCGCCGCCGGCTATCAGGTCAAGGACGGCCCGAACGACGCCGGCGACATGTTCGACCGTCCCGGCCGTCCGTCCGACCGCTTCCCGTCGCCGTTCGCCAACGACGAGGCGGCGCGCGCCTCCTTCGGCGGCGCTCTGCCGCCGGATCTGTCGCTGATCGCCAAGGCGCGCGCGGTGCACCGCGGCGGCCTGTCGTTCCTCGCCGATCCCTTCACGCTCTACGCGGAAGCCGGACCGGACTACGTCTTCAACCTGCTGCAGGGCTACAAGGACGCGCCGGAAGGCGTGAAGTGCGACGGCGCGCTGCAGTACAACCAGTCGTTCATCGGCGGCTCGTGCATCGCCATGCCGCCTCCGTTGACCGACGGCATCGTCACTTACGACGACGGCACCCCCGGCACGGTCGAGAACTACGCCCGCGACGTGGCGACGTTCCTGATGTGGACCGCCGAGCCGAAGCTCGAGGCGCGCAAGTCGACGGGCCTCAAGGCGATCATGTTCCTGGTCGTCTTCGCCGGCCTGATCTACCTGTCGAAGCGCAAGGTGTGGGAGAGCGTGGCGCACTGAGCCGCCGCGTTCCTGCGAATCCAGGCGAGGGCTTCCGGGCGACCGGGAGCCCTCGTCGCGTTTCGGGGGGCGGTGGAGATCGCGGCGGCGCGGAAGGACACGGATTGCTTTGCGGCGCGGAATGGGGAAACTCGGGCGCGTATACGAGCGGAGTGTGGCGATGACGGCTTCGGTGATCGGGGTGATCGGCGGTTCGGGTCTCTACGACCTGCCCGGGCTCGAGCGGGCGACGTGGACGCGGGTCGACAGTCCTTGGGGGACGCCGTCGGACGAGCTGTTGATCGGCGAGATCGCCGGCAAGACGCTGGTGTTCCTGCCGCGACACGGTCGCGGTCACCGCATTCCGCCCTCCGAGATCGACTATCGCGCCAACATCGACGCGATGAAGCGGGCCGGTGTCACCGACATCGTCTCGGTCTCCGCCGTCGGCAGCTACCGTGAGGAGCTGTCGCCGGGGACCTTCGTGCTGGTCGACCAGTTCGTCGATCGCACGGTCGCGCGCC
>JAAYVT010000354.1 GCA_012517025.1 Phyllobacteriaceae bacterium
ATCCTCGACGCCATCGGCAAGGGGCAGAAGTACTGCAACGAGATCATCGGCAAGGTCCACACCATCGGCAACAACCTCGGCCTCAACAGGAACGCCCTGCGCTCGACGCTGGAGGGGCTCGAGGAGGACATCGAGGAAGACACCGGCGTGCCGGTGAAGCTGCCGCTCGACCAAAAGGGTGCCGACATTCTTCTCGTCACCCCCTCGGCCGACTTCTTCGCCGAACCGCACGTCGACGGGCTGATCGGCTACGCCAAGGTGTTCCATGCGGCGGGCGCCAGCTGGACGATCTCGTCCTATGCCTCCGAGGCGGCGAATTTCGGCATGTTCATCGGCTCCTACGAGCAGATGCGGCTGATCGCTCTGCGGATCCGTGAGGCGGCGCTCGATCTCGGGGTCAAGCGCATCGTCTTCGGCGAATGCGGCCATGCTTGGCGCGTCGCCTACTCGTTCTTGAACACGCTCGCCGGTCCGTTCGATTTCCTCGACCAGCGCTATCCGATCCCGCAACACATCTGCGAATACACCTGGGATCTGATCGAGAAGGGGGCGCTCTCCTTCGACAAGTCGAAGAACGACCACATCCGGCTGACCTATCACGACAGCTGCAACGTCGCCCGCGCCACCCGCATGGGCGACAAGCCGGGCGGCCAGTTCGAGATCCCGCGCGCCATCTTGAAGTCGGTGTGCAACCACTTCTTCGACATGCCCGAGGACACCATCCGCGATCAGACCTTCTGTTGCGGCGGTGGCGGCGGTCTGCTCACCGACGAGCTGATGGACCTGCGCAAGAAGGGCGCGAGCCCGCGCATGAAGGCGCTGAAGGTGGTCGTCGACGACCACGGCGTCACCCACATGGCCGCCATCTGCGCCATCTGCAAGACCCAGTTCGCCAAGGTGATGCCGGCCTACGGCTTCGAGCGCGACGCGATCTTGAGCGTCCACCAGCTCGTCTCCAACGCCATCATCCTCGAAAAGCCCGAGACAGACGAAGACGACGACGACTGACGGCCGAAAGAGCCGAGGTCCTGGGAGGACGGTCCATGAACGAGAGCCCGAACCCGAAGAAGTTGACCTTCCGTCGCTTCGAGAACGGCAAGAACATGTGGGAATGGGACGATCTTCAGGAGAAGATCTTCACCGCCGACAAGTCGCACAAGTGCCCGACCTACATCCACCGTGCCCCGCCGTGCCAGGCCTCGTGCCCGTCGGGTCACGACATCCGCGGTTGGCTCGCCATCGCGCGCGGTCAGGACAAGTCGCCGAACGGCGAACCCTGGCAGCAATACGCCTTCGAGCGAATGGTCGAGGCCAATCCGTTCCCCTCCGTCATGGGTCGCGTCTGCCCGGCGCCGTGCGAGGACGGCTGCAATCGCAACGAGGTCGACGACTTCGTCGGCATCAACGCGGTCGAGCAATACGTCGGCGATTGGGCGATCGACAACGGTCTGACGCTGCCGACCCCGGAGGCCGAGACCGGCAAGACCGTCGCAGTGATCGGCGGCGGCCCGGCAGGCCTCGCCGCCGCCGCCTTCGTGCGCCGCAAGGGTCACGCCGTGACGCTGTTCGAGGCGCACGATCGGCTCGGCGGCATGATGCGGTTCGGCATCCCCGGTTACC
>JAAYVT010000355.1 GCA_012517025.1 Phyllobacteriaceae bacterium
CCGCCGCGGCCCAGCGCCGCTTTCTCGCCGAGGCGGCGCATCAACTGCGAACCCCGCTCGCCGGTCTCCAGACCCAGATCGAACTGCTCGCCGACGATCTGCCGGCGGCGGAACGCGGACGCGTGGCCACCCTGGCCGCCGCCGCCAGCCGCGTCGGACGACTGACGCAGCAGTTGTTGGCCCTGGCGCGGTCCGCACCCGAGGCCGCCGTCGGCCATGCCCTCGAAGACCTGGACGTCGCCGATCTCGTCGAGGCCCGTGCGATCGAGTGGTACGACGAAGCCTTGCGACGGGGCGTCGATCTCGGCTTCGAACTCGCCCCGGCGCAGGTTCACGGTTCCGCTTGGCTCGTCGGCGAAATGTTGACCAACCTCGTCGACAACGCCTCGCGGCATGGCGGCCGCACCGTCACCGTCCGCTGCGGCACGACCGCGACGGGGACCGCCTTCGTCGAAGTCGAGGACGACGGTCCGGGTATCGACGAGGCCGAACGCGCCAAGATCTTCGAACGGTTCTATCGGGGCCCTGGCGTCACGGCTCCCGGCACGGGCCTCGGCCTGTCGATCGTCCGCGACGTCGCAGAAGGACACGGCGCGAGGGTCCGCGTCGGTCCGGGAGGCGACGGTCGCGGCGTGTGTTTCCGGGTGGAGTTCGCCGGCCGGGCTGTTCCGGCCACGCGTCAAGACGAGCCGTCGCGCGCCTCGGCGTGATCGAAGGCGTGGTCCATGGCGACGGTGGCGCTGCCGAGCCAGGGGAAATGGCCATAGCGGATCGAGAGTTGTCGCGAGGCGTCGGCGTAGTCGCGTCCGGCGACGTGGCGCAAGAAGAGGGCCGCGGCGAGACCCGAGCGATCGGCGCCCTGCAGACAATGGACGAGGACCGGCTTCTTCGCGGTCCGGAGCAGTTCGACCAGCGCGTGGATGCGGTCGGATCCGGGCTCGGTGCCCGCCGAGAGCGCGAAGTCGAGATGGGTCGCGCCGGCCTTCGCCGTCGCGCCGACCTCGTCGCGATACCAATCGTCGGCCGGGTGCGAACCGCGCAGGTTGACGACGGTCGCGATGTGATCCCTCGCGATGGTCTCGGCGAGAAACTCCGGCGAGAGCTGGGCCGAGCGATAGAAGACGCCGGGCACGACGGGATGAATGTTGCCGGTGATCTGGATGGTGGCGAACCAGCCGCCCACGACGACGGCGACGGCGGCGATCGCACCGAGGAGAAACTTCAGGGATTTCATCGGAACCTCGCAAAAAGGACGGGCGGGCTCCAGGGGGAGACCCGCCCGAAAGTTCGGCTTGGGGATCGAGGGTCAGTCGATCACTCGGCCCAGGCCACCGCCGTTTCTTCGCGGTTTGCCTGACGGAGCGTCGCATAGGCGACGATGGCGACGATCGAGCCGAGGAAGATCAGGCTCGTGACGACGGTGCCGAAGCCGAGACCGCCGTATTCGCGCGGCTGCGAGAGCAGATCGCCGAAGGAGGCGCCGAGCGGCCGGGTCAGGATGTAGGCGAGCCAGAAGGCGAGGATCGCGTTCACCCGGAACACGTAATAGGCGAAGGCGATCGCCGCGATGATCGCGCCGAAGAGCACGCCGGTCGTCAGATACCCGAGCGAGAAGGTCTCGGCGACGAGATCGCCGACGGAGGTGCCGAGCGAGAAGGTGAAGAGGATCGCCAGCCAATAGAAGGCTTCGCGGCGGAAGCTGTAGATCGTGTGGATCGACAGTGTCTTCTCCACCGCTGCCCAGACCGCGAAGGTCGCAGCCAAGGCGATCGAGAAGACGATCGTGGTGGTCGGCAGCGTCACGCCGAAATTGTCGACGAGATTGTCGGTGACGAGCGTGCCGACGATACTGACCAGCACCACCGTCGCCCAATAGACGGACGGCACGTAGCGGCGCTGGCGGAACTGGAGGGCGAGCGCGAGGGCGAAGATCGCGCCCATGATCAACGACGTCGCGGTCAGGCCGAGGCCGAGATTGACCGCGAGATAGTCGGCGGCGGTTTCGCCCATGGTCACCGCCATGAGCTTGATCAGCCAGAAGTCCACCGTGACCTCCGGCACACGGCTCGGCGGCGTCGCGGCGACTTCGAACGGCTCGATGGCGAGGGAAGAGCGCGGGGTGGCGGAGGTCACGGCGGTCACCTCACTTTCCCAGGAGCTTCAGAGCGTCGGCGAAGAAGCCGTCGGCGCGCTTGTCGTCGTCGGCGTTGCAGCGCTCGACGCCCTTGACCTCGAGCTCGTCCACCTTCTTCAGAGTGGCGGCGTCGGGCTTCGCCGTCGTCTTGGCAGCGCGAAGTTCCTTCAACACCTCTTCGCAGGGGCGGGCGCCGGCGAAGGCCGGGGCGGAAGCGACGATGCCGCCGGCGAGAACGGCAGCCGCGACGGCGGCGGGAATGCGGGTCTTCATGTCGATCTCCTCGGATGGAACCGCGTCTGTCACGCGGCGAGGAGACCCTGACGTTTCAGAATGAGGAGCGACTTAGGAGATCGCGCCCGGATGCCGCATCGCGGTCGCCGCCGGAAACCGAACCGTGGCACGCAGCCCCGTCCGGTCACGGCGGTTGTCGAGTGCGATCGTGGCGCCGTGCCGTCCTGCGATCACCCGGGCGATCGCCAACCCAAGACCGGTGCCTTCGCTCACCGTCTCGTCGAGGCGGAAGAAGCGATCGAAGACGCGCTCGCGCCATTCCTCGGGAATGCCGGG
This sequence comes from Phyllobacteriaceae bacterium, assembly GCA_012517025.1. Classification (GTDB taxonomy): domain Bacteria; phylum Pseudomonadota; class Alphaproteobacteria; order Rhizobiales; family Ancalomicrobiaceae; genus Pinisolibacter. Next base: position 2,705 of record JAAYVT010000355.1, read on the forward strand.
TCCGGTGTCTTCGACGATCAGGCTCGGCACGCCGTTCTCGACGACGACCGAGACGTCGACCACCCCGCCGGACGGCGTGTAACGGACCGCGTTGTCGACGAGGATCTCGACAAGCGCCACGAGATCGGCCTCGTCGCCCCGCAGTTGCACCCGATCGCAACGCCCCGCGCCGAGATCGACGCCCTTCGCTTCGGCGACCCCGACGAGATCGCCGATCACCCGCAGCGC
>JAAYVT010000356.1 GCA_012517025.1 Phyllobacteriaceae bacterium
AGACACCCTGGCAGCGCCGCGCAAGTCGAAGCCGCAGTGCGCGCAGACATGATGCGGGACCAGATCCGTCTGAGCGAAGGGGGCCAAGGCACCACGGCAGGCGGGACAGCGATCACGCAGACCGCAACCGTGCCGGAAGCAGGAAATCCGCGACGCCAGCCGCCAGGACCGCCGAAAATAGGGTGTCCGATCGTCGGCGAGACACGAAGCGCAATACTGGACCCATGTTGATCGGCTCCGGCGGGCGGTCGCGCGCAAGGGCAATAGAAGCGGCGCCAGCGCCCCACTCGTCGTCGCCATCGCCGAGATCGTCTCGCATGCCACGCCCGTCCGAACGCCGAGCCGCGCCGAGAGTGCGTCGGGGAGATCCGCGTCGAGGCGGGACGACCACATCCCGCCGCCCAACCCGAGCACGTCGGCGAAAGCCCGTGGCGCGATGCCGTTGGCGATTGCCAGGCGATGGAGCCAGCTCGACGGCAATTCGTCGGGCTCGGGGCCGGGAGTGACCGGCCACCGATCCCCGGCGACATCCCGGTATCGTTCGCGAATCTCGATGGAGAAGCCGGCCGCGCCGCTCACAGCAGACCGTCGCGCTGCGGCGCCGCGCGGCGTCGCGACACCGGGACGTAGTCCAAAGCGTCGATCGAGGTCCGGGTGATCCGCTCGGTGCCGGACCGCACCGCCGCGACCGTGGTCGCCGTGACGATCGCCACGATTTCGCCGATCAGCCCCTCCGAAAGCCGGAAGATCTCGCGCGCCGGGCCTTCATCGGCGAGATCGGACCGGCGCGCCAGCGGCAGGGCACCTTCGAGACTGTCGAGGAGCGTGAGGTACTCCTCGTCGTAGCGCCAGCGCGGCACCGCGATGAGTTCGAACCGGCTCGCCATTTCGTCGGTCGCGTTGATGAAATCGTAGACCGCGACCTCGCCGATCAGAACCGGCGACACGTCGAACTCGCGGCCGATCCGGCGCAGAAACCCCAGGACCGCCTCCACGTCGCGCGAGCGGCCGCGCAGGGCATTGTGGAACTCGTCGAAGATCAGGACTCTGGGTTTGAGGCCATCGAGCAGGTGATCGACCTGCTCGGCCTTGCGGCCGACATCCCGGCTGCTTCCCGTCGGCGCGCGCAATGCGCCGAGGATGCCGGCGTAGAAATGGGCGAGCCCGGCGCCCTCACGCGTCTGGACCACCCATACCCGCTGCGCCTCGGCGGATCTCAGATGGGTCACGGCGAACCGCTCGGCGATCATCGTCTTGCCGTTGGCGTAGGGCCCGACCAGCATCAGACCGCGGGTGCGCAGCGCCGGCGGTCGCAGGAGCAATTCGTTCAGCCGTTCGAGCACCCGCTCGGCGCCGTGATGTCCGATCCAACGCGGCGCCCGGATGTAGGCGATCCGGTCCTCCGGGCTACGGTCGAGCCAGGGGCGGACGTGATCGAGCAGGTGGTCGGCCATCTCACCAATCCTCGACCGGCAGCCGGCGCCTTTCACGGACCGGGGGCGCGGCCGGGGCTTCGGGCTCCGACGGGCGCAG
>JAAYVT010000031.1 GCA_012517025.1 Phyllobacteriaceae bacterium
CGAGGCGGCGGTCGTCGTCGACGCGCTGTTCGGCGCCGGCCTGTCACGGCCGCTGGACGGGGAAGCCGCCGCCCTGATCGAGGCGGTCAATGCCGCCCGCCGACCGGTGGTGGCGGTGGATCTGCCCTCCGGCGTCGACGGCGCCACCGGCCGAGTGATGGGGGTGGCGATCGCCGCGACGCTCTCCGTCACCTTCTTCCGCCTGAAACCCGGGCATCTGTTGTTGCCCGGCCGCCTCCTCTGCGGCCAGACGCTGGTCGCCGACATCGGCATCCGCGACGGCGTGCTCGCCGCGATCGGGGTGCGGACGTGGCGCGACCAACCGCCGCTGTGGCGCGACGGGCTCCTCGCCCCGGCGCTCGACGGGCACAAATATGCGCGTGGCCACGCCGTCGTCGTCTCCGGACCGATGTCGCGCACCGGAGCGGCGCGGCTCGCCGCCGACGCGGCGCTCAGAACCGGGGCCGGTCTCGTCACGCTCGCCTCGCCGCCGGACGCACTGATCGTCAACGCCTCGCATCTGACCGCCGTCATGCTCGCCCGCATGGACGGCGCCGCCGGCCTCGCCGAGATCCTGGCGGACACTCGCCGCAACGCCCTGGTGCTCGGCCCCGCCGTCGGTGTCGGCGAAGCCACGGCGGCACTGCTCGGCGTCGCGCTGGCCGCCGCCGCCGCCTTGGTGCTCGACGCCGACGCCCTGACGACGATGGCCGCCGCGCCCGCGCCGGCCTTCGCCGCGATCGCCGCCCGCCCGGCGCCGGTCGTGCTCACCCCGCACGAGGGCGAGTTCGCCCGCCTCTTCCCCGACCTCGCCGAAAAGGCGTCCGATCTGCCGAAGACCGAGCGCGCTCGGACCGCCGCCGCCCGCGCCGGCGCGGTCGTGATCCTGAAAGGGCCGGACACGGTGATCGCCGCCCCCGACGGCCGCGTCGCGATCGCCGACAACGCCCCGCCCGATCTCGCCACCGCCGGCTCCGGCGACGTCCTCGCCGGCATCGTCGGCGGCCTGTTGGCGCGCGGTCTCGCCGGTTTCGAAGCCGCCGCCGCCGCCGTCTGGCTGCACGGCGAATGCGGCCGTCGCGCCGGCCCGGGCCTGATCGCCGAGGATCTGGCGCGGGAGCTGCGGCCGATCCTCGCCGATCTCTACGAGGAGGCCCGCCGACGCGCCTGGGACGCCGAGGACGAGACCGACGACGACGATCTGCTCGGTGGCACCGATTGAGCGCAAAAAGAGCGAAAAGAAAATATTAACTTTTTGATTGTGACGGCGACGCGCGTCGTGTCACTCTTCCGTCGGGGCCTCGGGGAGCCCCGATCGGGGGAGATCTCATGTCCGTGTTTCGTTCGGCGTCGCTCGTCGGCGCGTGTCTCGTCATGTCCGGCTGCGCGGTGTCCGACTACCCGCGTCGCTACGGTTCCGAACCGATGCCGACGAAGGAGGAATTCGCCGACGGCGCCACGCTCCAAAGCGACGTGATCACCGCGCTGTCGACCGCGACCCTCGGCAAAGGCGTGACGCCGCGCGGCGCCGACGAATGGTACGCGGTGGCGCTGACCGGCTACAACGTCGTCGACATGAAGTGCGACGAGTATCTGCGGACGATCTTCAAGTTCGATCGCGAGAAGGATCGCTTCGCCGCCTCGATGGTGTTCGCCGACAAGGCGACCGGCGCCATCCTGACCGCCTCGAACGTGGCGCCGGCGACGGTTCAGGTGGTGTCGCAGTCGTTCGGTCTCGGCAGCACCTTCGGCACCGCGATCGCCGACAGCTATCTCTACAAGATCCGTCCGGCGTCGGTCGCCGGCACGGTTCAGAAGATGCGCGCGACGTTCCGTACCAGCGTCGCGGCGGGGATGGCGGCGCGGCGCACCTCCGGGGCGACGGCGCCGATCCACTCGGCGGAGACCGCGTTCCAATCCATCCGCGAGTATCGCAGCCTCTGCTATCCCGAGACCATCGAGGCCAAGATCGAGGACATGCTCGCCGCCTCCAGCGGCGCGGTGAAGAACACGACCACGACCGATTCGTCGTCGGGGTCGTCCACCGCCAAGGTCGCACCGGCGACCACGGCCGCGCCGCAGGTGGTTCTCGAGACGAAGTGACGGCGCGTGTCGGAGGTGGTGGCGAGGGGGTGCGGCGAACGGTTCCAACGCGCGTCGCCGGCTTGCCTCCGGCGCCGCTTCGGGCTAACTCGACCGGCGGTTCGCGGGTGTGGTGGAACTGGTAGACACGACGGATTTAGGTTCCGTTGGCGCAAGCCTTGGGGGTTCGAGTCCCTTCACCCGCACCATCGCTCCGCCGGGATCGTGCCGCGCCGTTCAGCCGCCGTTCGCCACCTCCTCGGCGCGCGCCAAGACCGACAGCACGTGCGCGTGCGAGGCGTCGAAGGCGGCCTGCTCCTCCGCCGTGAAACGGGCTGCGAGCACGCGCTCGCGCCCCTTGCGCCCGATCACGCAGGGCACGCTCATCACCGCATCGACGACGCCGTATTCGCCCTGCAGCAGCGTGCCGACCGGCAGCACCGAATGCTCGTCGCCGGCGATGGCGCGGATGATGCGGTAGACCGCGGCGGCGATGCCGTGGTTGGTGTTGCCCTTGCCGGCCAGGATGTCGAGCCCGACCTGGATCACCCGCGCCCGCACCGCGTCGCGGTCGATCGGCGCCACGCCGTTGAGGGCGCAATGGGTGTCGACGTCGAGGCCGCAGACGTTGACCAAGCTCCACGGGATGAAACTCGTCTCGGAATGGTCGCCGAGCACCCAGCCGAAGATGTTCTTCGGATCGATCCCGACGTGCTCGGAGACGATGCGCATGAACCGCGCCGTGTCGATGATCGTGCCGAGGCTGATCACCCGCTCCTTCGGGAACGAGGAATGGCGCAGCGCCACGTGGGTCAGGATGTCGACCGGGTTGGTGACCATCAGCACGATCGCGTTCGGCGAGGTCCGCTCCACCTCGGCGATGATCTTGCGCATGATCTCGCCGTTCACCCGCGCCACCGTGTCGCGGGTGGTGCCGACCTTGATCTGGGCGCCGGCGGTGATCACCACCACGTCGGAGCCGGCGATGTCGTCCCACTCGCCGGCGGTGAGGCGCGGGTTCTGCGCGTAGATGAAGGAGGTGATGTGGGAGAAGTCCCAGATCTCGGCGCGCGCCTTGTCGCGGGCCTGATCGATCACCGCGATCTCGGTCGCCACGCCGCTGTTGAGCAGATGGCCGACCACCTCGGTGCCGACCGCGCCCATGCCAACCACCGTGATCTTCATGCCCGTCACTCCCGATGAGGATCGCCGATCGGCGCCGGTCCGCCGTCGCGTGGCGCGCACGCGGTAGCGGGATCCGATTCGGGCTCGGCGTTGCGACGACGTTCGTACGCTCGCCCGCCGCGGCGCGCCACTCCGCGCGCAGTCGCGCCCGGGTGCGACATTTCGCGCATTCTCGTGCCGGAAGTCGCGGCTCGGCGGGATTGCTTAACCGCCCGGCAATCGGATTGCGTTCTTGATGGGTTTCCCTCGGACGATTCGGGACGGAGACGGTTCGACATGAACGCACCCTCGAACGCGCGGCCGGCGTCCGACGCCGCGCCGGCAGACGCCGAAGTCACGGCCGGCGCCGCCGAGCCGGCGGGCGTCGTCGAAGCGTCCGACGACGTGTTGTTTCGGCTGGCGCCGATCTCGCTCTGGCTCGAGGATTATTCCGGGGTGCGCGCCCAGCTCGACGCCTGGCGCGCCGACGGCGTCACCGACCTGCGCGCCTTCCTGTTCGAGGACCTCGCCCGCGTCACCCATTGCGCCTCGCTGATCCGCGTCGTCGACGTCAACGATCGCACCCTGGCGCTCTACGAGGCGCCCGATCGCTTCCGCCTGCTCGGCGCGCTCGACCGGGTGTTCCGCGGCGACATGCTGGCGGTCTATGCCGAGGAGTTGGTGCAGCTCTTCGAGGGCTCGCCGACCTTCTCCAGCCAGACCGTCAACTACACGCTCACCGGCCGCCGTCTCGACATCCTGCTCAACGGTCGCGTCCTGCCGGGCTCGGAGCGCGATTGGGGGCGGGTGCTGGTCGCCATCGACGACGTCACCGAGCGCGAGCGCGCCCGTCGCGCCGAGGTCGAGCTCGACGCCTACGCCCGCGGGCTGTTCGATCATTCGCCGGTGTCGTTGTGGGTGGAGGACTTCTCCGGCGTCGAGCGCCTGATCGCCGAGGTCCGCGCCTGCGGCATCGACGATTTCCGCACCTTCACCGACGTCCACCCCGACTTCGTCGATCGCTGCATGAGCGAGATCCGGGTGCTCGACGTCAACAACGCGACGCTGCGCCTGTTCCGCGCCACCGACCGCACCGAGCTGCTGCTGCGCAAGCACGAGGTCTTCCGCGACGCGATGCGCCAGCCCTTCCGCGAGCAGCTGATCGATCTGTGGAACGGCAATCTGCTGCAGCAGCGCGAGGTGGTGAACTACTCGCTCGACGGCGAGGAGCTGAGCCTGCTCATGCAGTTCTCGGTGTTCCCCGGCCACGAGAGCGACTGGTCGCTGGTGCAGGTGTCGCTGACCGACATCACCGCCCGCAAGAAGGCCGAGTCCTATCTCGAGTTCCTCGGCAAGCACGACGTGCTGACCAAGCTGCACAACCGCTCCTTCTACGTCGACGAGATCGATCGGCTGCAGCGCGCCTGCCTCGCGCCGATCACCGTGGTGATCGCCGATCTGAACGGCCTCAAGGCGGCCAACGACGCGCGTGGTCACGCCGCCGGCGACCAGCTGTTGCGCCGCGCCGGCGAGATCGTCGCCGCCGCCACCCAGGCCCCCAATCGCGCCGCCCGCATCGGCGGCGACGAGTTCGCCATCCTGATGCCCGGCGCCGATTCCCGCGCCGGCGCCGCGATGATCGAGAACCTGCGTCACCTCACCGACCTCAACAACCAGTATTACGGCGGTCCGGCGCTGTCCTTCGCCATGGGCACCGCCACCGGTGGCGCCGGCGCCGACATCGAGGAAGTGGCGCGCCGCGCCGACGCGCGCATGTACGAGGACAAGCGGCGGCACTACGCCGTCGAGCGCGATCACGATTGAGACGCCTCGTCCGCCTCGCGGTCGGGGGGCGGCGCCGCGGCGGCGTCGATCCGCGGCGGCCGCCGGCGGGTGAGGACCACCATCGCGATGCCGCCGAGGATCGCCGCCGAGGCGAACGCCAGCCGCCACGTCGCGGTCTCGCCGAGGAACAGCACCGCCGCCACCGCCGCGATCACCGGCACCGTCAGCTGCACGATCGCCGCCGTCGTCGCCGCCAGCGCCGGCAGCACCGTGTACCAGATCGCGTAACCGAGCCCGGAGGCGGCCGCGCCGGAAGCGATCGCCCAACCGACTCCGACCGGATCGAGCGACGTCGTCGACGAGGCGACGAGCGCCACCGCCAGCGCCATCGGCGTGGCGCGCAGGAAATTGCCGGAGGTCGCCGCGATCGCGTCGCCGACGCCGCGCCCGCGCAGCGAATAGACGCCCCAGGCGACGCCGGCCGCCGCCATCGCGGCGGTGGCGAGCGGCGGCGGCGCGCCGAGCCCCGGCGCCACCAGCGCGATCAGTCCGCCGCTCGCCAGCACCAGCCCGGCCACC
>JAAYVT010000357.1 GCA_012517025.1 Phyllobacteriaceae bacterium
CGTCGATCGGGCGATTCTCCGCCCGGCGACGCGAGACTAGCCCTTTCGACCGGGCGGCGCGCCCCTCACACCGGCAGCAGGAACGCCGCCGACATCGCCCCGCCCCAGGCGAGCAGCGCCCCGCGCAGCCAACGCCGGTCGATGCGCAGCGCGATCGCCGCCCCGACCCAACCGCCGAGCACGGTTCCCGCGATCATCAACAGCGCGATCGGCCAGACCACGGCCCCGACCGAAACGAAGACCGCGACCGAGGCGCCGGTCATCGCCATGCCGAGGACGATCTTGAGCCCCGTCGCCAGCCGCAGGTCGTCGACCCCGAAGGCCTGGAACGCCGCCACCATGGCTACGCCGCCGGCCGGGTTGAAGAAGCCGGTCAGCGCCGACACCAGCACCTGGACGACGCCGCGCCAGCCGACGAGATCGGCCGGATCGGCCATCGCCCACGCCTCGTCGGAGCGGGCGAGGTCGCGCAGATAAGGCGCGAACAGGAAGGCGAGCGTCGCCGCGAGGATCATCCACGGCATCGCCCGTTCGAGCAGGTGATGCGGCGTCAGGATCATCAGACCGCCGCCGGCCGCACCGCCGATCACCGACAGCACCGCCATCACCGCGACGGTGCGGGCATGCGGCGCCAGCACGTCGCGATACAGCATCGTGCCGCCGAGCAGGCCGCTCCAGGCGGCGACCGCGTTGGTGGCGGCGGCGGTCGTCGGCGGCAGGCCGAGACCGAGCAACACGGGAAGCGTCACCAGCGACCCGCCGCCGGCGAGCGCGTTGACCACACCGGCGCCGACCGACGCGGCGAGAAGAAGAACGACGTGCAGCGGATCCATGGGCCCCTCCGACCTCGGGTTCGTGGCACGTCTGTAATTTCTCTCATTCACGGCGCATTTTGCTTCTTTTCTTGCCGGAGATACGGGCATTTACGGAGGCTTTCATCCGCATGAACCACCCATTTCGGAAGAAATTGTTTTTTGAAATCGCGCCGGCACCGAACTCGCGCAATTCCATGCGTCGACGACGGCTTCTTGCCGCAACCGGGCGAGCCGACGGCGGCGCGGCACGTCGCTCTCGAGGATCACCCCGGCCGGAGAACGATTTTTCTCAACGAGCCGGCCGAACGAGGCGGCGCACCTTGTCGGATCGAGCGCGGAACTGTTCATTGGAAGCACCTCGGCAGAGGGCTCCGGCGCGCTCGGCGCCGCGAGAGGGGACGGGATTTCCGGGACGCGACGATGTGTGAACTCCTCGGCATGAGCGCCAACGTGCCCACCGACATCCGCTTCTCCTTCGCCGGTCTCGCCCGGCGCGGCGGCGAGACCGGTCCGCACGCCGACGGCTGGGGCATCGCCTTCTACGAAGGCCGAGGCTGCCGCGCCTTCCACGATCCCGAGGCGAGCGCCCGCTCCGATCTGGCGCGATTGCTGCGCGCCTATCCGATCGCCAGCCGGGTGGTGATCGCGCACGTGCGGCGCGCCAATCGCGGCCGCGTCGCGCTGGAGAACACCCACCCGTTCGGCCGCGAGCTGTGGGGCCGACCGTGGACTTTCGCCCACAACGGCCAACTGAAGGGCGTGAAGAAGCTGCCGCTCGGCCGCCATCGCCCGATCGGCACCACCGACAGCGAACACGCCTTCTGCTGGCTGCTCGGCGAGCTCGAACAGCGGTGGCGCGCCCTGCCCTCGCCCGGCCGGCTCGACGCGGTGCTGCCGACCCTGTTCACCCGCCTCGGCGACCTCGGCGTCTTCAACGCGCTGATGAGCGACGGCCGCACGCTCTACGCCCACTGCGGCAAGCGCCTGTCGGTGATCACCCGGCGGGCGCCGTTCGGCCGCGCGACGCTGCTCGACGAGGACCTGCAGGTCGACTTCGCCGCCGAGACGACGGAGAAGGACGTGGTCAGCGTGGTGGCGACGCGACCGTTGACCCGCGACGAGGCATGGCGCGACCTCGCCCCCGGCGAGACGCTGGCGCTGCGCGACGGCGAGATCCACGACATCGGCCGCGCGCCACGACCGGAAGCTCCGAACCGTTGACCATACGGCGGGATTCCCGACCGTCGCCGCATTTCCGCTCGCCACCCGGCGATAGAATGAAAGGCTCTGCCGACCGTCCCGGACACGCGCCGAACCCATCCGATTCGTGTTGCCGTCAATGAACGCGCCCCCTGCCCTCGACGTCTTGATGATCGGCCCCCACCCGGTCGACGAAACCCGCATCGACGGCGGCGTCCAGGCCGCCGTGCACGGCCTCTGCCGCCGGCTGGTCGCGACCGGCGCGGTCGCGCGGCTGGAAGTGATCGCGACGCCGCGGCGGGTCGGTGGGGTCGTCACCCACACCCGGGTCGGCGACGTCCCGGTCACCCACCTCACCGCGCCGTGGCGCTTCCTCGCCTCGTCGGTGTTGCACGTGCCGAAGATCCTCCGCGGTCTGCGCGGCTCGAAGCGACGGATCGTGCATCTCCACGGCTCCGGCTTGTTCGAGGCGGCGCTCCTCGTCGGGTGTCTCCTCCGGCGCGTCCCGGTGGTGTGGACGCTGCACGGCCTGACCGAGAAGGAGACCCGCGACGCCTGGCTTCGCGCGCCGTCGCCGACCGCCCGGCTGCGCCACCTCCTCTACGCCGTCTGCGAACGGCTGCAGCTGCGTCTGGCACAGTCGTTGATCGTCGATACCCCCTACGTAGCACGCGCCGTCGCCCGGCGTGCCCGCGCGGTGCCGGCGCCGATCCCCCAGGGCATCGACTTCGCCGAGTTCGCCGCCGCGCGCGCCGCCGAACGGCATGGCCGTCTGGTCGTCTCGGTCGGGGTGTTCCATCCGCGCAAGGGCCACGATCGGACGTTGGCCGCCTTCGCGCGCGTCGTCGCACGGTTCCCCGACGCTCGGCTCGAGCTGATCGGCACGCTCGTCGACCCCGCCCATTTCGCCGAGCTCGAAGCATCGGTGCGTCGTCTCGGGCTCGCCGACGAAGTCCGCCTGCGCCCCGACCTGCCGCGCGCCGAGGTGCTCGACGCGCTCGGCCGGGCGCGGCTCTTCGCGCTCCATTCCCAGGAAGAATCGCAAGGGATCGCCGTCTGCGAGGCGATGGCGGCGGGGCTGCCGGTGGTGCTCACCCGCGCCGGCGGGTTGCCGGACGTCGTCGCCGACACCGGCGCCGGCCGGTTGGTCGACTTCGACGACGTCGAAGGATTCGCCGACGCCGTCGTCGAGCTGCTCGGCGACGATCGGGCGCGGGCGACCGCGAGCGCGGCGGCGATCGCCCGCGCTCGCGATTTCGATTGGTCGGACATCCTGCGCGGCGTCGTCGAGCGCTATCGGCTGGCGATCGCCGGCCGGCCGAACACCCGACTGCCCCACTATCCCGACGTCCGCTCGGCGCCGCCGTCAGCCGACGAGTAGGTCGAGCGAGGCGGCGGCGCGATCGAGCGCCTTGGCGAAGGTGCCGACCATGTCGTCGACCTGCGCTTCGGTGATGATCATCGGCGGGCAGAAGGCGATCGATTCGCCCATCGCGCGGCTGATCACGCCCTCTTCCTGCAGGAAGTTGGCGACCATGCCGCCGAGCTTGCCGACCGGATCGAGCGCCGTCTTCGCCGCCTTGTCGACCACCAGCTCGACCGCCGCCACCAAACCGACGCCGCGCACCTCGCCGACCAGCGGGTGGCCGGAGAGCTCGCGCAGGCGCTTCTGCATGTGGGCGCCGACGACGCGGGCGTTGTCGACGAGCCCCCGCTCGCGGATGATCGCGATGTTCTCCAGCGCCACCGCCGCGGCGACCGGGTGACCGCCGGCGGTGAAGCCGTGGCCGAGCGTGCCGATGCGGCCGGATTCCTCGGCAATCGGGCGATAGACGCTCTCGTCGATCATCAGGGCCGAGATCGGCAGATAGGACGAGGACAGCTGCTTCGAGCAGGTCAGCACGTTCGGCTTCATGCCGTAGGTCTGCGATCCCCAGAAATTGCCGGTCCGGCCGAAGCCGCAGATCACCTCGTCGGCGACCAGCAGGATGCCGTACTTCTGCAGCACCGCCTGGATCTTCTCCCAATAGGTCGCGGGCGGCACCACCACGCCGCCGGCGCCCATCACCGGCTCGCCGAACATCGCGCAGATGGTCTCCGGCCCCTCGGCCAGGATCATCGCCTCGAGGTCCTCGGCGCAGCGGGTGGCGAACGCCTCCTCGGTCTCGCCCGGACGGCCCTCGCGCCAGAAGTGCGGGCTCGAGGTGTGCAGCACGCCGTCGATCGGCAGATCGAAGGAGCGATGGTTGGCCGGCAGGCCGGTCAACGAGGCGGAGGCCAGCGTCACCCCGTGATAGGCGCGGATGCGCGAAATGAACTTCTTGCGCTTCGGCTCACCCATGGCGTTGGCGCGATAACGCAGCAGCTTCATCACCGTGTCGTTGGCTTCCGAGCCCGAATTGGTGAAGAACACCTTCGACATCGGCACCGGCGCGAGCGAGATCAACTCGCCGGCGAGGTCGATCACCGGGCCTTGGCTCTTGTGACCGAAGGTGTGGTAGAACGGCAACTGGCGCATCTGCTTGGTCGCCGCCTCGACCAGACGCGGCTCGGAGAAGCCGACGCCGACGCTCCACAAGCCCGCCATCGCCTCGATGTAGCGCTTGCCATGGATGTCGTGGACGTAGATGCCCTCGCCGCGATCGATCACCAGCGGGCCGATCTCCTCGTGACGCACCGCGTTGGTGTAGCCGTGGAGATGATGTGCGACGTCGCGGGCTTCGGGAGAATTGGGCGCGTGGGTCATGGATCGACGATGTCCTTCGACGGGAGGGGATGCGGGAATGTGCGGGGATCCGTTCGCGAATCCGTCGGATACGCGGTATCCCCGACCTTAAGGCCAAAATCGCGGCGATCCCACGCACTGCCGCATTTCTGATCACCGCTCGACGCCGGGCTCGTCCCGGCGCCGTGCTCAGTCGTCCGCCCAGGGCGAATGACGGGCGAAGGGCAACGCCAGGAAATAGGCGCCGACCGCGAGAAACCCCAGCTTCACCGGCCAGCCGACCATCAGATCGGCGGCGATGGCGGCCGAGGCGAGGCCGAACCATGCCATCGTCACGGCGATCGTCACCACCCTGAGCTTCACCACCCGGAGCGGATGGACGAACACCACCGGCACGAACATGCCGATCGTGCCGGCGATCAGAACCGCCGCGCTCGCCCACCACGGCAGCCTCAGCACGAAGAGATAGAGCACCGCCACGTTCCAGATGGCGGGGAAGCCGCGAAACCAATAGTCGCGCGTCTTCATCGAATTGTCGGCGAAATAGAGGGTCGAGGCGAGCGTCACCACCAGACCGAGCCAAAACGACACCCGCTCCGGCATCAGATCCGACCGCCACAGCGCGATCACCGGCACCAGGACGTAGGTGAGGAAGTCGACGACGAGGTCGAGCACCACGCCGTCGATGCGGGCGGCGGTCTCCGTCACCTTGGCGGCGCGGGCGAGCGTGCCGTCGACGCCGTCGATGAACAACGCCAGCCCGAGCCAGGCGAAACAAGCGGCGAAGTCGCGCTCGATCGCGGCATAGAGGGCGAGCAGCGCCACCGCCCCGCCCGACGCGGTGAAGAGGTGCACCGAAAAGCCGGCGGCGCGGCGCACCGACGGCGGCCTGTCGTCCCAGGTCATGCGAACGTCCCGATCCTCGGGTCTTCCCCCCGGAAGGCCTCGTCGATCGGTCAGAAAGCACGTCCCGCGCCGTCCGGCAACGCGGAGGACTGCGAAGGGCGCTCTCCCTCGACCAACGGATGGGGTCTCAGTCGACGACGACGCGGCGGCGAGTCGGTCCGAGCGCATCCTCGAAGGCGACCAGCACGGCGGAGAGCGACTTCATCTCCTCCGGAAATTCCTCGCGCATCCGCACGATCGCCGAGCGCACCAGCGGTTCGGCGATCGGATCGTGACGATAGATCACGACGGAGGTCGGCGCTTCCTGGTCGTCGAAGGTGACGGCGACGTCGGAGCCGATCAACGAGGTCAGGCGATCGATCATCCTGAGATGGGTCATGGCGTCGTCTCCGGCGCGGCTCCGGATCGGGGCCGCTCTCGCGAAACGATGCGGGAATCGCATGACGTTCGCGCGACGGTGCCGCAGCGCACCATCGCGCCCCCGTCGCGGCTCACTCCACCGTCACCGACTTCGCCAGATTGCGCGGCTGATCGACGTCGGTGCCCATGAACACCGCGGTGTGGTAGGCGAGCATCTGCACCGGCAGGGCGTAGACGATCGGCGCCAAGAGATCCGGCATGTCCGGCATGACGATGGTCTCGAGCGTGGCGACGCTCGCCGCCCCCGCGCCCTTCTCGTCGGTGACCAGGACGATGCGACCGCCGCGCGCCGCGACCTCCTGCATGTTGGAGACCGTCTTCTCGAACAGCGGGTCGTGCGGCGCGATGACGACCACCGGCATGACCTCGTCGATCAGCGCGATCGGCCCGTGCTTCAACTCGCCCGCGGCGTAGCCCTCGGCGTGGATGTAGGAGATTTCCTTGAGCTTCAGCGCTCCCTCGAGCGCGATCGGATAGGACGAGCCGCGGCCGAGATAGAGCACGTCGGCGACCTTGGCGGTCTCGCGGGCGAGCCGTTCGATCTTCGGCTCGACGCGCAGGGCCCGCAGCACGAGGCCGGGCAACTCGCCGAGCGCGCCGACGAGGCGCTTCTCGTCCTCCGCGCTCAGGACCCCGCGCGCCCGTCCCGCCGCGATCGCCAGCGAGGCGAGCACCGAGAGCTGGCAGGTGAAGGCCTTGGTCGAGGCGACGCCGATCTCCGGGCCGGCGAGCGTCGGGAAGATCACGTCGGATTCACGGGCGATCGTCGAGGTGGTGACGTTGACGATCGCCGCCGTGTGCTGCCCCTGTGCCTTGCAGAAGCGCAGGCTCGCCAGCGTGTCGGCGGTCTCGCCCGACTGCGACACGAACAGGGCGAGCCCGTTCTTCGGCAGCGGCGGCTCGCGGTAGCGGAACTCCGAGGCGACGTCGATCTCGACCGGCAGGCGGGCGTAACGCTCGAACCAGTACTTGCCGACGAGGCCGGCGTAATAGGCGGTGCCGCAGGCGACGATCGACAACCGGTCGAGCTTCGCCCAGTCGAACGGCAGGGCCGGCGGCAGCCGCACGGTCGAGGCGGACAAATCGAGATAGCGCGCCAGCGTGTGTCCGATCACCTCGGGCTGCTCGTGGATCTCCTTCGCCATGAAGTGGCGGTAGTTGCCGCGATCGACCTGGAAGGCGGTGGCCGAGACGGTGACGATCGGCCGCTCGACGACCGCGTCGGTCTCGTCGTGGACGGTGGCGCCGGTCCGCGTGATCTCGACCCAGTCGCCCTCTTCCAGATAAGCGACGCGGTCGGTGAAGGGGGCGAGCGCGATGGCGTCGGAGCCGAGATACATCTCGCCGTCGCCCCAGCCGACCGCCAGCGGCGAGCCGCGCCGGGCGTCGATGACGAGATCGTCGTGGTCGGTGAACAGGAAGGCGAGCGCGAAGGCGCCGGTCAGCCGCTTCAGGGTGGTCGCGACGGCGGTGGCCGGCGTCTCGCCCTGCTGCAGGTACCAGTCGACCAGCTGCGCGACGACCTCGGTGTCGGTCTCCGAGGCGAAGTGCTGCCCCTTCGCCTCCAATTCGGCGCGCAGTTCGCGGAAGTTCTCGATGATGCCGTTGTGGACGACGGCGACGCGCGAGGTGGCGTGCGGGTGGGCGTTGGCCTCGGTCGGGGCGCCGTGGGTCGCCCAGCGGGTGTGGCCGATGCCGATCAGGCCGGAAAGCGGCGCGGCGGCGAGCTTGATCTCGAGGTTGCGCAGCTTGCCCTCGGCGCGGCGACGGGTCAGCCCGGTCTCGGCTTCCAGGGTGGCGACGCCGGCGGAATCGTAGCCGCGATACTCCAACCGCTTTAGGGCGTCGACGAGGTGACCGGCGACGGGCTCGCGCCCGACGATTCCGATGATGCCGCACATGGAAGATCGTCTCACGAAAGTTGCAGGATCTCTCGGACCGCATCTAATCGAAACCGGCGCGAGGCTCTAAATCACATTCGGTTTCCGAATGTGACGTTTCAGCGAAGCCGTTGAAGTCCTTGTGTGTTCACTTCTTCTCGCGGGCCTTGGTCATGCGCGCGCGAAACGCCTTCGCCCACCCCTCGATCATGGTCTGGCGCCCGCGCGCCACGGCGAGGGAATCGGCCGGCACGTCCTTGGTGACCACCGAGCCGGAGCCGACGTAGGCGCCGTCGCCGATCTTCACCGGCGCGACCAGCGACGAATTCGAGCCGACGAAGGCGTTCGCGCCGATCTCGGTCAGATATTTGCCGAAGCCGTCGTAGTTGCAGGTGATGGTGCCGGCGCCGATGTTGGCCTTCGGCCCGATGGTGGCGTCGCCGATGTAGGTCAGGTGATTGACCTTGGCGCCCTCCGCCACCTTGCCGTTCTTGATCTCGACGAAATTGCCGACGTGGACGTTCGGGCCGGGCTCGGCGCCGGGGCGCAGGCGAGCGAACGGACCGATCGTCGCCCCCTCCCCGATCGTCGCCCCCTCGAGATGGGAGAAGGCGCGGATGCGCGCGCCGCTCGCCACCTTCACCCCCGGACCGAAGACGACGTTCGGCTCGACCACCACGTCGGCGGCGAGCTCGGTGTCGGCGGAAAAGAAGACGGTGTCGGGCGCCACCAGAGTGACGCCGGCGGCGAGCGCGGCGGCGCGGCGACGGGCCTGGAACACCGCCTCGCAGGTGGCGAGCTGACGCCGATCGTTGACGCCGAGGAATTCCTCCTCCGCCCCCGTCACCGCCACGGCGGAGAGCCCGCGCGCGGTGGCGATCTCGACCGCGTCGGTCAGATAATATTCACCCTTGGCGTTGGCGTTGCCGATGCCCTCGAGCAGCGACAGCGCGGCAGCGCCGGAAAGCCCCATGATGCCGGAGTTGCAGAGGCGCACCCGCCGCTCGGCGTCGGTGGCGTCCTTCTCCTCGCGGATGGCGACGAGGCGGTCGCCCTCGGTGAGCAGGCGGCCGTAACCGGTCGGGGTCTCGGTCTCGAAGCCGAGCACGACCACGGCGGCGCCGGCGGCGAGCTTCGCCCGCACTTCGCCGATCGTTTCCGGCGTCACCAGCGGCGTGTCGCCGTAGAGCACGATCACGTCGTCCACTCCGGCGGCGATCGCGGCGCGCGCCTGCAGCACGGCGTGGGCGGTGCCGAGCCGATCGGCTTGGACGAAGATCTCGTCGGCCCCCGCCTTGGTGGCGACCGTCGCGACGGCATCGGCGTTCGGCCCGACCACGGCGGCGACGCGGGTGGCACCGGCGGCGCGGGCGGCGGCGATCGCGTGGGCGACCATCGGCCGACCGCCGACCTCGTGCAGCACCTTCGGCAGACGCGAGCGCATGCGCGTTCCCTCGCCGGCGGCCAGCACGATGGCGAGGAAGGTACGATCGGTCATGTGGGTCTCTCCCGTGGCTGCGGCCTCGGCGCCGCGGATCGGGCCGCGACGCCGCCGAAGGCGACCGGGTTGAAACATCCGCGACGCGACGCGGTCAAGTGTCGAGGCGCGCGCGCCGCCCGAAGCCGGCCCCGACGGCGCCGCGTCGCGGCCCCGAGGCGGACCTCGGATGCGGTGTCGCGATGCGAAAATGATAGACTGAACCGACGATTCGGCCGTTGCCCGCGAGAGACGTACCTTGGCCAAGACCAGACCCGCCACCCCGGCCGCCCTGTTCGACGACGACGCCACCCGCAGCGGCGGTCTCGACCTGTTGCTGTGGGGGTTCGGCACCGTCGCGGCGGTGGTGCTCGGCTTCGCCTCCTGGCAATACGCCCCGGCGCCGGCGAGCGAGCCGGAAGCGCGCATCGCCGCTTCCCCGAACGCCGACGAAGTCACCGGATCGATCGCGGTCGCCGAGCGCGGCGCCGGGTCGGCCGCCACCACGCGGGTGATCGGCGGGACGCGTTTTCCCGCCCTCGCCACGGCGCCGAGCGAGCCGGCGGTGAGCCAGCGCGATCTCGAGCAGCTGCGCGGCGAGATCCGCGATCTCCATCGCACCATCGCCCAGATGGGCCTGTCCGGCGACGGTGTGTCGCGCCGCATCGATCGGCTGGAGGGGCGGCTCGACGCCCTCGCCGCGACGGCGGAAGCGACC
>JAAYVT010000358.1 GCA_012517025.1 Phyllobacteriaceae bacterium
CGCCGTCGTCGCCGGCATCGCGATCGTGTGGGCGGCCAAGCGCCGCCAGATCGCCACCGGCCGACGCTTCCCGGCCTACCGAACCTTCGCCGCCCTGCTCGTCGCGCTGCCGGCCGCCGCCGTCTGGGCGAGCGGCACCGGGATCGTCTTCGATCCGCCGACCCTCGGTCGCTTCCGCCTCGAGGGCGGCATGACGGTGAGCCCGGAATTCCTGTCGCTGTTCCTGTCGCTGTCGTCCTACACCGCAGCCTACATCGCCGAGATCGTCCGCTCCGGCATCCTCGGCGTCGCCGTCGGCCAGACCGAGGCCGCCCACGCGCTCGGCATCTCGCCGGGCCTGACCACCCGGCTGGTGATCGTGCCGCAAGCGCTGCGGATCATCATCCCACCGCTGACCAGCCAGTACCTCAATCTGATCAAGGACACCTCGATGGCGATCGCGGTCGGCTACTCCGATCTCGTCTCGGTCGGCGGCACGATCATGAACCAGACCGGTCAGGCGATCGAGGTCATCACCATCTGGGTGGCGGTCTATCTCACCGTGAGCCTGGCGGCCTCCGGTTTCATGAATTGGTTCAACCGCAGGGTCGCCCTGGTGGAGCGCTGAGATGAGGGACACGGAGATCGCGTTCGTTCGTGCCGAGATCATCCCGGAAATGCCCTCGCCGGTGCGCCGGCGCGGGGTCTTGGCGTGGATCCGGCGATCGCTGTTCGGCAGCCCGTGGGATTCGGTCCTGACCCTCGCGGCGCTGGCGCTGCTCGCCTGGGCGGTGCCGGCCGCCGCGCGTTGGCTGATCGCCGACGCGGCCTGGACCGGGGCGGGGCGCGAGGTGTGCTCGACCGTCGCCCAGGGCGGCGTGCGGCCGGAGGGCTGGAGCGGGGCCTGTTGGGCCTTCGTCGGCGCCAAGATGGATCAGTTCGTGTTCGGTCGCTATCCACAGCCCGAACATTGGCGGCCGATCGTGGTGTTCGCCGCCTTCGCGGTGCTGCTGCCGGCGTTGCTGATCCCGCGGGTGCCGCGCAAGGGAACGACGGCGGTGCTGATGTTCGTGGTGCTGCCGGTGGTCGCGGTCGTCCTGCTGGTCGGCGGCCGGTTCGGCCTGCCCTATGTCGAGACCTCGCTGTGGGGCGGCCTCCTGGTGACGCTGACGCTGTCCTTCGTCGGCATCTCGGTGTCGTTGCCGCTCGGCATCCTGCTCGCCCTGGGGCGCCGCTCGACCCTGCCGGTGGTGCGCCTGGCCTCGACCGGGTTCATCGAGCTGGTGCGCGGCGTGCCGCTGCTGGCGGTGCTGTTCATGGCCAGCGTGCTGCTGCCGCTGTTCCTGCCGCAGGGCTTCACCTTCGACAAATTCGTCCGCGCGTTGATCGGCGTGTCGCTGTTCGCCTCGGCCTACATGGCGGAGGTGGTGCGCGGCGGCCTGCAGGCGATCCCCAAGGGGCAGTTCGAGGGAGCCGACGCCCTCGGTCTCGACTACGGTCAGAAGATGGTCTTCATCATCCTGCCGCAGGCCCTGAAGCTGGTCATTCCCGGCATCGTCAACACCTTCATCGGCCTCTTCAAGGACACGTCGCTCGTCACCATCATCGCGATGTTCGATCTGCTCGGGATCGTTCGGCTGAATTTCTCGGACGCCAAATGGTCGTCGCCGGTGACGCCGATCTCCGGATTGATCTTCGCGGGCTTCGTTTTCTGGATCTTCTGCTTCGCGGTGTCGCGCTACTCGTTGTTCGTCGAGCGGCGCCTCGACACCGGCCGCAAGCCCTCGTGACCTGGGAGGAAGGGAAATGAACGCGAGACCCGCCGCCGTCGTCGGAGACGCTTCCGGCGCTCCCCTCCCCGCGCCCCGCTCTCCGGCGGTCGCACTCGCCGTCGACATCACCGGCATGCACAAGTGGTACGGCGACTTCCACGTTCTGCGCGACATCGATCTCCAGGTCCGCGCCGGCGAGCGCATCGTCGTCGCCGGTCCCTCGGGCTCGGGCAAGTCGACCCTGATCCGTTGCATCAATCATCTCGAGGAGCATCACCAGGGCCGGATCGTCGTCGACGGCATCGAGCTGACCAACGACCTGAAGCGCATCCACGAGGTGCGGCGCGAGGTCGGGATGGTGTTCCAACACTTCAACCTGTTCCCGCATCTGACCATTCTCGAGAACTGCATGTTGGCGCCGGTCTGGGTGCGCAAGTTGCCGCGCCAGCGGGCGCGGGAAATCGCCATGCATTATCTCGAGATCGTCAAGATCCCCGAGCAGGCGTCGAAATATCCGGGGCAATTGTCGGGCGGCCAACAGCAGCGCGTCGCCATCGCGCGATCGTTGTGCATGACGCCGAAGATCATGTTGTTCGACGAGCCGACTTCGGCGCTCGATCCGGAAATGGTCAAGGAAGTCCTCGACACCATGGTGCGCCTGGCCGAGGAGGGGATGACGATGCTGTGCGTCACCCACGAAATGGGCTTCGCCCGGCAGGTCGCCGACCGCATCGTCTTCATGGATCAGGGCCAGATCGTCGAGCAGAACGAGCCGGCGGCCTTCTTCTCCGATCCCCGGCACGAGCGCACCCGCCTGTTCCTCGGCCAGATCCTGCGCCCGCAGGTGTGAGCGCTTCCGCACCGGCACGCGCCCGACGGCGGGCCCGCCCAACCGTCACCGAATCCCCATCACGAAACCGGACGTCGACGATGAACCATCGTGTCGAACACTACCTGCTCGGCTCGCTGCCGATCGAGGCCGACCGCTATTACGGGATCCACACCGCCCGGGCGCTCGAGAACTTTCCGATCACCGGGACGCCGATTTCGGTCTACCCCGAGCTGGTGCGCGCCCTCGCCTGCATCAAGCAGGCGGCGGCCCTCGCCAATCGCCGGCTCGGGTTGCTCGACGCCGAGAGGGCCGAGGTGATCCGCACGGTGACCGAGGAGATCCGCGCCGGCGCGCTGCACGATCAGTTCGTCGTCGACGTCGTCCAGGGCGGCGCCGGCACCTCCACCAACATGAACGCCAACGAAGTCATCGCCAATCGCGGCCTCGAGCGGATGGGCCGGGCCAAGGGCGACTACGCCGCCCTCCACCCCAACGAGCACGTCAACCTGAGCCAGAGCACCAACGACGTCTATCCGACGGCGATCAAGATCGCGGCCTGTTTCGAGATCGAGCGGCTGATCGCGGCGATGGGGCGCTTGCACGCCGCCTTCGCGGCCAAGGCGGAGGCGTTCCGCGACGTCCTCAAGATGGGTCGGACCCAGTTGCAGGACGCCGTCCCGATGACCCTCGGCCAGGAATTCCACACCTACGCGGTGATGCTCGACGAGGATCGGGAACGGCTCTGCGAGGCGGCGAAACTCGTCACCGAGATCAATCTCGGCGCGACCGCCATCGGCACCGGCATCACCGCGCCGCCGCGCTACGCCGCGATCGTCTGCGAGGAACTGCGGCGGATCACCCGTCTCGATCTGACGACGGCGGGCGATCTGATCGAGGCGACCCAGGACTGCGGCGCCTACGTCCAGCTGTCGGGCGTGCTGAAACGCGTCGCCGTCAAGCTGTCGAAGACCTGCAACGACCTGCGGCTGCTCTCCTCGGGCCCGCGCGCCGGGCTCGGCGAGATCGCCCTGCCGCCGCGCCAGGCGGGCTCGAGCATCATGCCCGGCAAGGTCAATCCGGTGATCCCGGAAGTGGTCAATCAGGTCGCCTTCGAGGTGATCGGCAACGACGTCACCATCTCCTTCGCGGCGGAAGCCGGCCAACTCCAGCTCAACGCCTTCGAGCCGATCATCGCCCACAGCCTGTTCAAGAGCCTCGCTCATCTCGCCGCCGCCTGCGACACGCTGACGGACCGCTGCGTTTCCGGCATCACCGCCGATCGAGAGCACCTGCGCCACACGGTCGAGAATTCGATCGGCCTCGTCACCGCGCTCAATCCGTTCATCGGTTACACCGAGGCGACCGCCCTCGCCCAGGAGGCGCTGGCCACCGGCGCCAAGGTCTACGATCTGGTGCTGCGCAAGGGGCTTCTGCCGAAGGAAATCCTCGACCGGATCCTCGATCCGCGCGTGTTGACCGGGACCGACGCCTCCTGACCGCCCCACTCGACGGCCCCCTCCCTCGGGTCCACGCCGTCGCCTCTTCGCGTTCGCGGTTTCCGATCGAGGCCCTCGGCCTCGGTTCGAGGAAGCCTCGCCCTTTTTCGCCTCGCGGGAGGCTGCGGAGACAGCCACCAGACGAGGCGATCGTCGCCCGCCGCTCCAAACGGGAGTTGGTTGAACATCAGGCCTTCTCCCGGTCGTCCGCAGTCGATTGCGGAGAATTCGCGCGTGGTCGACTGACGAGCGACGAACGCGCACCCTCTCCGGCAACCTCGGGCCGCGGCGCCAGGTGGATGCCTGCGAGCATGCAACGGACCGATCCGCCGGCGCGCTCGATCGTCGGGATCGCCAGGGGCAGGATGCGCAGATGAGCGGCGATCGCCGCGATCCGTTCGGAATCGAGCGACCGCAGGGCTCGGTCCGACACGGCGAGCAGGCGCCGCGGGGAGATCGTCCATCCGTTGGAAGGCGTTGTCGTGGGCTGTCTCGCGGTTGGGGGCGAAACGGTGCGGGCGGTTCATCACGACGGCACGGGGCGCCTGCGGCGAGGGAACGCTCATGCCGACGCCTCCGCGCCCCGATGCCCGGCCCGGCCGAGCAGACCGAAGAGATCGCGCGGGTCGGCCGGGGCGCCGCGACCGTCGATCTCGTCGACGGCGGCGCCGAATTCGGTGCCGATCCAGCGCAGGAAGGCGCGCACCGCAGGCCATTTCAGCGCGGTCGGGGCGCAGGAGGCATACCAGCCGCCGATCGCCGGGACGGTGCGCCGGAACGAACGCGGCAGCACGCCGTCGCCGAGCGGCGCGGTGAGTGGCGAGGTCGATCGGCACCGACAGATCGTTGCAGCAGCGATGGCGCCGGCGCTCCGCGAAGCCGGGGACGCCGCCTCCGGCGAGCCGGCGGCGCCGTTCCGCGCCGTCGTCCCAGTGGAGGGAACGCAGCCCTCGAGATCCTCCTCGGTCGCGAACGGACGGCCGAGGGTGGAGACGAGGCGCGGACTGCACACCGGCCCGAGTTCGGCGCGATCGAGCAGCATCGACCGACGGTCGGCCCTGCCGCCGGGACCGTCGAGCACGCGCGGCAGCTGCTGAACTCGGGATCCTGGCTGAATATGATGAAGCCGTCCTCGGGGCAGCCCATCGAGTAAATGACGGATCCGTTCGCATCAGCGACGATTCCGTTAGACTCGTGAATCGAAGAAGCCGATGCCCCGTCGACTGCCGCGACCAACGGAAGCATCCAAAATTGCAGGTGGAGTGCCGTCAGAAGCTTACGGATCCCGGACCCAATGCTCGCCGAGAGAAATCGGCGAGAGTTCTCGAAACAGTTCTGGGAAAGGCAGAGAAAAAATGGCGCGGCGTTTCGTGGAACTCTCCGTGATCGCCCCTTAAAATGAGATGTCTGCACCACCTTGCGATCGAAAGCCAACTCACCCAGTCGTCAGCCGTCGGTTCACATCCCCGACGAAGGGCCGACATCGTTCACCGACGGTCGACTTCAACCGCCCGTCCCGGCGAAAGCCCGCTGCACTTCGGCAACTTCGGTGCAGGCTCGTAGTTTGTCCCTCGCGGCTGCATCTCTCAACCAACGAGCGAACTTGGCGAGCAAATTCAGTGAGGCTCCCGCGCCGCGAGACGGCGACAGAACCACGGCGACCAAATCGACCGGCTCGTCGTCGACCGCCTCCCAGTCGATCGGTCGTGCGAGGCGGGCGAACAGCACCACCGGTTCGACCAGGCCGTCGATCGCAGCATGAGGCAGGGCCACACCGGCGCCGACACCGGTCGAACCGAGCCTTTCACGCTCGGTCAACGCACGGGCGATGACGACTGGTTCGCCAACGGCGATCTCGCCGGCACGTGCCGCCAGCGCCTTCAGGACGTCGGCCTTGGTTTGCGCAGGAAAGTCGAGAAAGATCGCATCGGGGCGGAGCGGATCGGCCGTCGTCATATGGTTCACCGGTGTCGTCACTTCAGAGTCCGTCGCGCTCGCGCAGGCGATAGCCCACCCCGGTCTCGGTCTCGACGAGGGAGGGCGCGGGCGGCGTGTCGATCTTCTGGCGCAGCTGGCCGACCAGGACGCGCAGATATTGCGCGTCGGCGGTGAGGCTGGCGCCCCAGATCGCCGAGGTCAGCATCTTCTGCGTCACCACCTTGCCGACGTTGCGGGCGAGCACGTGCAGGAGATCGTATTCCTTCGGCGTCAGATGAACCCGCTCGCCGTCGCGGGTCACCAGCCGGCGCATCGTGTCGATCACCAGACCGCCGGTCGCCACCACCGGTTCCTCGCCGTCACGGGTCGCGGCGTGGCGCAATGCGGCGCGCAGCCGGGCGAGGAGCTCGCCGACCCCGAACGGCTTGTCGACATAGTCGTCGGCACCGAGATCGAGGGCGGCGATCTTCTCGCTCTCCCGATCGCGCGCCGACAGCACGACGATCGGTGTCTTCGACCATTCGCGGATGGCGCGGAGCACGTCCTTGCCGTCCATGTCGGGCAGGCCGAGGTCGAGCAGGATAAGGTCCGGCCCCCAGGTGGCGGCCATGCGGATGGCGCTCGCACCGTCCTCGACACATTCGACCTCATGGCCGGAGGCGACCAGAGCGGGTTTGAGAAAGCGCTGGATCTGGGGCTCGTCGTCGACGACGAGCACGCGCGAGGCGGTCATCGCATCGCTCCTTTCGGGCCTTCGGGGGGACGGGGTGGGATCGGCAGGCGAACGGTCATCCGCGTGCCGTGACCGTCGGCGATCGGGCTCTCCGCGGAGATCGTCCCGCCCATCGCGGTGACGACGCCGCGACAGACGGCGAGACCGAGGCCGGTGCCGGCGGCGCGGCCGTCGCCGGCCACCACGCGGTGGAACTTCTCGAACACGCGTTCCAACTCGTCGGGCGGGATGCCGATGCCGGCATCCTCCACTTCGATGCGGGCCGCCCGCCCGACGCCGGCGAGACCGACGCGAATCTCGGTCTCCTCGCCGGAGAACTTGATCGCGTTGTCGATCAGATTGAACAACACCTGTTCGAGCAGCGTCGCATTGCCCTCGAGCACCAACGGGGCGCCGGTGTCGGCGAGGACGATGCGGCGACCGGGGTGAAGCCGCTCGGCCCGCGTCACCGCCCCGTGCACGATGTCGGAGAGATCGACCCAATCGGTGGCGAGTTCGAGATTGCCGGTCTCGAGCCGCGTCATGTCGAGAAGGTTGGCGACGAACTGGCCGAGCCGCCGCGTCTCCTCCTCGATGGCCGAGAGGAGGTCCTTGCGCGTCGCCTCGTCGAGACGGTCGCCGAAGTCCTTGAGACTGGTCACCGAACCGAGGATCGAGGCGAGCGGGGTTCTGAGATCGTGCGAAATCGAGGAGAGCAGCGCCGAACGCAGTCGTTCGCTCTCGGCGCTCGCGGCGGCTGCGGTGGCACGGGTCCCGAGCTGAATCCGCTCGATCGCGATCGCGGTCTGATCGGTGAGGGCTGCGAGGAAGCGCTCGGCGTCTTCGGAAAAGTGGACCTCCGGGTCACCCGGAGCGACGCCGACGACGCCGACCGTCCCAGTCGCCGTGACCAGCGGACGGAACTGCAACTCGGCATTCGGAAGGGTCGGCGAGTGGCGACCGGCCAATTCTCCGCGCTCGAAGGCCCAGCGCGCCGCGCCCATCTCGGTCACCCCGAGGTCGACGTCCGGCGGGAAAGCCCCGGCGAGGTGGAGATCGCCGCCTTCGGCGACGAGCGCGACCGCGCGCCCCTGCACCGCCCCGGCGATCTGTGAGACCGCCGTCCAGATCAGTGGCTCCAGCGTCGCGACGCCGGCGATCTTGCGCGAGTACTCGTAGAGGGCACGGGTGGTGCGCGCTCGTGCGAGGGCCGCCGCCGCCTGTTCGTGGACACGACCGGCGAGCCCGCCGACGGTGGTGGCGACGAACAGGAAGACGACCAGCGCGAAGAGTTCGTAGGGCTTGGCGACGGTGAAGGTATAGACCGGGTCGATGAAGAAGAAATTGTAGGCGAGGAACGACATCAGCGCCGCCGCGAAGGCGCTGAGACGGCCGAACTGCAGGGCGCTGAGGACCACGGCGGCGAGAAAGACCATCGACACGTTGGGCAGATCGACGAAGCGCGTCAGGCCGAGGCCGACGACCACGGAAGCGGCGACGGCTCCGATCGCCGCGGCCGAGCCCG
>JAAYVT010000359.1 GCA_012517025.1 Phyllobacteriaceae bacterium
CCCCGTGGCGACGCCGACGACGCGTGGATCGGACGCCATGGTGCCGCGCCGCAGCGAGCCCGACAGGAGCGGGTCGGAGACCAGCACGTCACCGGCTTCCACCGGTTCGCTGACCGGCAGCGGCACGGCCGGAATCACCGGCTCCTGCGGCGCCGATTCGATGACCGTGGCGTGCGTCACTCCTGCGGCGGGCGCCGGCGCCGTTCGGATCTCAGTGGTATCGAGAGGCGCAGGCTCCACGGTCTCCGGCGAGGGAGCACGCTCCGCGACGTCCGCCGCTTCCGCAATCGCGGCCGCGCGGTCGCCGTCGATCGCCAGCCGCAGCACGTCGGCGCGCGCCGTGTCGAGCGCCCCGGCTCCGGACATCGTCCGGAATCGCGCCGCCGCGCTGTAGGCCCGCAGATCCTCCTGCCCGCCGTAGGTCGCATCGATCGCTGCCGCGTCGGGCAGCAGCGCCTCGCGCGTCTTCGGCTGCACCACCGCGAGGTCCTCGAAGCCGACGCGCAGCCCGAAGACCAGGTAGTCGAAGGCGACCCCCGCGCCGAGCGGCCCGCGCACGACCAGCTCGCGCGTGTCGAGCGACTCGACCCACAGCCGGTCCACTTCGCCGCGCGGGGTGAGGTGGGCTGTCAGGCCGAGGTCCGGGTTCGCTACGAGCGCGAACGTCGGCCCCAGAGCCACGCGCGCGAGGCCGTTCTCGAGCCGGGCGCTGCCGCGCGTGTAGACCGCCACCTCGTCCCCTTCCGGAGCGGCGTAGACGATCACCCTGTCCCTCGCGTACGGGTGGTTCTGGACGAAGCTGACGGTCCCGGTCCCCCGGATCTTGTATGCCCCCTGCGACACGTCGGCCCAGAAGGTGACGTTGTCGGGGTGCGAGAACGTCCCGCCCGCGAACGTCCCCTTGCCCCAGATGCCGCGGTCCCCGTAGCCGACGTAGGCGTAGCCCGAATGGTCCAGGTCCTCGAAGTAGCCGCCCACCGTGTTCCCGTAGCCGCGCAGACCGTAATCGCCGTGGCCGGCATAGGCGTAGCCCGAGTCGTTGGAATCCTGGAAGGACGCGCCCATCAGACTCCCGACGCCGACCAGACCGTAAACCCCGTTGCCGGCGTAGGCGTAGCTTCCGCTGTCGATGTCCCTGAAGTAGCCGCCGGCGGTGTTGCCGTACGCGGAGATGCCGTAGTCGCCGTAGCCGCAGTAGGCGTAGCCCGAGCTGTCGCGGTCCCCAAAGTAGCCCCCCGCGCTGTTCCCGAGCCCGTGCACGCCCCGGTCCCCGTACCCGACGTAGGCGTACCCCGACCCGTTCCGATCCCACAGGTAGGCGCCGGCGTCGTTTCCGGACGCCGAGATGCCGAGGTCGTCGTTTCCGACATAGGCGCGACCCGAGGCGTTGCTGTCCTCGAAGTGCCCGCCGGCGTCCGGGCCGAAGCCCTCGACGCCATAGTCACCGTCAGCGACGAACGACCCACCGCGGTAGGCTCCGGTCACGTCGACGCCCACGGAGCCGTCGGGCGAGAGGGTCTTCGCGAGGGAGACCGTGCCGCCGGCATCGGTGTTCTGGAACGTCGCCGCGATGTTGTCGGCCTTGGCGGTGAACGCCGTCCCGGCGATGTCGAGCGAGTTGTCGATGTTCAGCCTCCCGTTCTTCGTCTGCGCCGTCTCGGACGTGTCGAGGTACTCGGTCGGACCCTTCCCGCCGAGCTGGCTCGTGTTCAGCGCGTAGGGGGACGAGTAGACCTGGGTCCGCGGGCTCAGGGTCTCTGCGCCGATCTGGACCTCGAGGTAGACCTGCGCGTAGTCGCCGAAGACCTGGGCGAGATCGGTGTAGACACCCGGGCCGCTGCCGTCCGAGACGAGGCCGCGGCCGAGGACGGCGCCGAACTGGCCGCCCGTCACGCGGACCGCGAGGCCCGCGTCGGCGAAGTGCCGGTCCACCAGGATCTCGTTCCCGCCCGACGCCGCGTCGAAGAAGCGGAAGGTCATGTTGAAATCGCCGTCCTGCGGCTTGTCCGCCGCGTCGCGCAGGACACCCTGGAAGTTGATCCATGGAGTCGGTTCGACACCGGCGACGGCGATGGAACAGAGCGTGGCCATCGGCACTAACAAGAAGACGATCCTCGAGAGCTGCTTCATTTCAAGTCCTCCCTCACGGGCACGGAGCGTCGTTCGCCCGCTTTCCGCCGCTGCTGTCGTTCCCCTTGGTCCCTTCCTCGCAGAGCCGGTTCCGCGCCGTCACCAGGTAGTAGAAGGCGTCCTGGGGCGGCGGGTTCTCGACGTCGGTCACCGTC
>JAAYVT010000360.1 GCA_012517025.1 Phyllobacteriaceae bacterium
AGAAGTACCCGTCCTTCTTCTTCTTTTCCATCGAGGCGGCCTCGTCGTGGTCGATCAGGCGGCCGGAGCGCTCGGAGGTGCGGGCGACCAGCATCTCGCGCACGATCTCGGGCAGGGTGGCGGCGGTGCTCTCCATCGCGGCGGTGAGCGGATAGCAGCCGAGGGTGCGGAAGCGCACCATCCGCATCTCCGGCGTCTCGCCGGGGGCGAGCGGGAAGCGCTCGTCGTCGACCATGATCAGCTGGCCGTCGCGCTCCACCACCGGCCGGGGGGCGGCGAAATAGAGCGGCACGATCGGGATGTTCTCGAGCAGGATGTATTGCCAGATGTCGAGTTCGGTCCAATTCGACAGCGGGAAGACGCGGATGCTCTCGCCGGGGCGAACGCGCGAATTGTAGAGCCGCCACAGTTCCGGGCGCTGGTTCTTGGGATCCCAGGCGTGGGAGGACGTGCGGAAGGAGAACACCCGCTCCTTGGCGCGGCTCTTCTCCTCGTCGCGGCGGGCCCCGCCGAAGGCCGCGTCGAAGCCGTGGGCGTCGAGCGCCTGCTTCAGCGCCTGCGTCTTCATCACGTCGGTGTAGCTCGAGGCGCCGTGGCCGAACGGGTCGATGCCGCGCGCCACGCCGTCGCGATTGGTGTGGACGATCAGGTCGAGGCCGAGGCGCTTCGCGGTCTCGTCGCGGAAGGCGATCATCTCCCGGAACTTCCAGGTGGTGTCGACGTGGAGCAGCGGGAACGGCGGCTTCGACGGGTGGAACGCCTTCATCGCCAGATGCAGCATCACCGACGAATCCTTGCCGATCGAATAGAGCATCACCGGGTTTTTGAATTCGGCGACGACCTCGCGCAGCACGAAGATCGCTTCGGCCTCCAGGCGGCGCAGATGCGTCAGGCGGTCGTGGTACACGTCGGGCTCCCTCGGGATCGATCGGCCGTCGCTCGCCGCGCCTCGCTTCGCGAGAAATCGGCGCGCACCATCTCGGCCGTCGCGACGGATCGCGACGACGCGGACGAGGTTCGGTCGGGACGTCAGGCTCGGCGACGAGGGCCGGAGATCCGACCCCTCGTCTCGTCATTTCACCGCATCATCCTGCGTTTTCATCGCTTTCGGCGCCAGGAAAGCCATTCCAAATTTCAGGCTCGCCGAGCAAAGCGCGAACGCTGGTCGCCGCTTTCGCCGAATCCCGGCGAAGTCGGGGGACGCGTGCGAGCGGGGACGGTATGCGCGGCGGGTCAGACGCCGTCGGGCTCGGTGCCGATCAGGCCGTCCTCGAGGGCGATCCGCGCGGTCCAGCCGGGGAGGGCGTCCCAGGTGGTCCAGGGGGTCATCACCTCGCGCGGCCGATAGGGGCGCTCGCCCCAGGCGATGGGGACGCGGAGACCGGTCGCCCGCTCGAAGATCGCGACGCTTTCGCGGAGCGCCAGCGGACGCCCTGTGGCGACGCCGTATCGGCGCGTCGGCTCGGCGCGGCCGTCGAGGAGCGCGGCGGCGACGAGGTAGGCCTCGACTACGTCGTCGACGTGGACGAGGTCGAGCTTCTGTTCGCCCGGCGACATCGCCAGCGGCCGGCCGGCGCGGGCGGTGCGCCACAGCAGCGACACGAGCTTGCCGCGCGGATCGCGGGGCCCGTAGGTGTCGAAGAGGACGAGGGTGGTCGCCTTCATGCCGCAGGCGTCGGCGTAATAGGCGAGGACGTCCTCGAACGCCTGTTTGGTCGCGGCGTAGAGATCGACCGGCCGATAGGGCGCGTCCTCGTAATGCTGCCAGGAGGTGCCGGTGGCGATCAGCCGGTCGACGTGGGCCGAGGCGAGGGCCTCGAGCAACTGGGTTGGGAACAGCAGGTTGGCGCCGACGAGGCCGGCGACGTCGGCGGTCACGTGTTGCGCGATGAAATTGGAGGCGAGGTGGAAGGCGACGTCGGGGCGGGCGTCCGCGACGATCGCGACCAAGCCCTCGGTGGTGCCGTCGTGGCGATGCACGGTGAGGCGGTCGGCGATCGGGGCGAGGAGATCGAGCCGGGATCCCGGGCGGGCGACGACGTGCACGCGTTTGCCGAGGCCGACCAGCCGCGCGGCGAGGCGGGAGCCGACGTAGCCGGTCGCTCCGGTGACGAGCGCGGTTTCGAAGCTGGGCTCAGCCATGGCGGAACGGGCTCTCGAAATCGGCGAGCGGCGGGAAGGCGGCGTCGCGCGGCGAGACGATCGGCGCGGCGACCGGCCAGTCGACGTCGACCGAGCTCCACAGCACCCCGGCATCGTTTTCCGGCGCATGAACGGTTTCGACGTCGTAGACGAGCAGCGCGGTGTCGCTGGTCGCACAGAAGCCGTGCGCCAAGCCTTTCGGCACCCAGAGGCCGTTGGCGCGCTCGGCGCTCAGGGTGAGCGAGGCGGTGCGGCCGTACGTCGGCGAGCCGACGCGCAGGTCGAGGACGACGTCGAAGACCTCGCCGACGAGGCAATAGACCAGCTTGGCGTGATCGTGCGGCGGGGTCTGGAAATGCAGGCCGCGCACCACGCCGCGATGCGACAGCGAGCAGAATTGCTCGGCGAAATCGGTGGCGAGCCCGCGCTCGGCGAACATCTCGCGGTGGAACAGCTTCACGAAGCGGCCACGGGC
>JAAYVT010000361.1 GCA_012517025.1 Phyllobacteriaceae bacterium
GGCGCGAATCGGCGCCGGCAACGACGGCAGTTGCAGCAACCGTTGCCACAGCAGGGCCTCGATCACGATCCACGAGATCAGCCCGGCCCCAAACACCATCTTCGCCGCGTCGCCCACCCCGAGCGCCGAAAGCGCCATCGCCGCCACGAAGGATCCGCCGACCGTCGGCAGCAGCAAAACCGGCGTCGTCGCCTCCGCCGACCGCCCGCCGGTCCACAGCCGGCCGACGAACCACAACGCGAAGGCGATCTGCGCCGCCACGAAGATCGCCAACAGCGATCGCGCGACGTCGCCGAACAGCGGCAGCGTCGCCAACGCGGCGATCATCCCCGACATCGGCGCCAACGCCAGAAAGCCGCCGGCGATCGGGTTCAGCGCCTCCGCCTTCGCCGCCGATCGCGCCACCAGCCATTTCGTCGCGACCGCGATCGCGACCAGCGTCCACACCGCGAAGGCGAGCAGCGCCAACGCGTCGGCGATCGCGCTCGGCCAGCCCCACAGCTTCGCCGCCACCCGCCATCCGTTCGAAAGGCCGCCGAGGCCGAGCACCATGGCGAAGAAGGCGAACGGCACACGGGCGACGAAGGGCGCCGGCATCGAAGGGGTCTCGGACATCGCGAACCTCGCAGCGAGGAAAGACATGAGCGACGTCTGATATCAGATCCGCGGCCGCGACGGGAGCCGACGTCCGTCGACTAGGGGAGCGACGCGCCGCCGCTCCCTCGGGATCGCGGCGCACGCCCCTCGTCGTCCTCGCCGTCGTCGTCGGCGGAGCGACCGGCGGAATGCCCGTTCTTGCGTCCGAGATCGGCCAAGAAGCCGTCGGCGAGACTGCGATAGAGCGGCTCCGGCGCCACCGCCCGCGACAACGCGTAGCCCATCATCGAGACGATCATCAGCGGAATGACGTTGTCGTGGCTGTCGGTCATTTCCATGATGATGACGAAGGCGGTCATCGGCGACTGCACCACGCCGGCGAAATAGGCCGCCATGCCGAGCACCGCCACCAGACTGCCCTGCTCGGTGTGCAGCAGCGTGCCGAGCCAGCTGCCGAGCCCGGCCCCCACCGACAACGACGGCGCGAAGATGCCGCCGGGAATGCCGGAAACCGCCGTCGCCAACGTCGCGGCGAACTTGCCGAACCAATAGGTGTCCGAGGTGGTGCCGCCCTCGATCACGGCGCGCGCCTGCTCGTACCCGGTGCCGAAGGTGTCGCCGGCGGTCGCCACCCCGATCGCCGCCACGGCGAGGCCGCACACCACCGCCACCGCCACCTCGCGCCGCGCCCCGACCGGCGCGCACCAGCGCTTCACCGCCCGCGACCCCTCGAGCATCCAGCGCGAATAGAGGCCGCCGGCGAGACCGCCGACCACGCCGCAGACCGCCACCATCGCCCAGTCGGCGGCGTCGCGCACCGACCCCGAGCTCGAACCGAAATAGTTGTAGTTGCCGACGAGGCCGAGCGACACCAGACCGGAGATGATCACCGCGTAGAGCACCAAGCCGTTGGTGCGCTGCTCGAACGCCTTGCTCATCTCCTCGATGGCGAAGACGATGCCCGCCAGCGGGGTGTTGAAGGCGCCGGCGATGCCCGCCGCCGAGCCGGCCAGGATCAGCGCCTTCTCGCGCTGCACGCCGCCCCAGATGCCGAACTGCAGCATCACCCCGGCGCCGATCTGCACCGTCGGCCCCTCGCGCCCGACCGAGGCGCCGGTGGCCAGCCCGAGCGTGGTCAGGACGATCTTGCCGAGCAGCACCCGTGGCGACAAGAGCGTCAGCCGCTCGTCGGTGGTCGGCAGATCGCGCGCCGCCATCGCCTGCGGAATGCCGCTGCCCACCGCCGCCGGCGCGTAGGCCCGCGTCGCCCAACGAATCAGCGCGAAACCGATCGGCGTCACCAACAGCGGCAACCACCAGATCTTCGCTTCTTCGAACAGGAACACCCGTTGACCGGCATTCGACAGCATCGCGAAGCCGACCGACGCCATGCCGACGAACAGCGCCCCCGACCAGAAGACCAGCCGACGCTGCCACATCAGTTTCGAAAGAAATTTCGCCGAGAGGCGACGGCGAGCGACGCTGAAGGATTTCATGGGATCGAGGCGGCTTCGATGAACACGTGCCCGACGACGGACTCACGACCGGAGGCGGTGTCCGAACGACGGGCGGGACGATGCGAAGCCTCGACCATAACAGGATCGTCTCGACGGTGAACCGAGAAATGCGGTTCTCCGCCGAGGAAAATGCGCCGATGACCCCCGACGCCGCGCCGGCGCCGGCCGTCCGTGGGCCTCCTCACCGATAGGCGCGGAGGTAATGGCGCTCGAACAGCCGCTTCAGCCAGTGGAACAGGACCGACTTCGGGCCCACGAAGTTGAACCGCTCGTTGCGGAACACCACCATGCCGGCGTCGAGCATGTCGACGATGCAGATCAGCTCGGGCCGGAAGTCGACGGTGGGCGCGCGTCCCGCCAGGGTCGCCACCAGATTGGCGGCGGCGGCCTTCGCCTGCAGATCGGCCTGATGCGCCTGTTTCGGCATCCACTCCGGACCGGGGAAGGAGCCGGCGTCGCCGACCACCCACACCCCCGGCCGCCCCTCGACCCGACACTTCCGATCGGCGACGATCATCCCGCCCGGCGACAACGGCAGATCCGCGTTCGCCAGCCACGCCGGCCCGGTCAACCCGGGCATGAACAGGATCAGATCGGCGTCGAACTCGCCGCCCTCGGTGACGACCTTCTTTTCCTCGAGCCGCACCATCTTGTGTCCGAGCCGGGTGCGGATGCCGCGTTTCTCCAGGCGGCTGATGATTTCTCCGATCA
>JAAYVT010000362.1 GCA_012517025.1 Phyllobacteriaceae bacterium
AATCCCTTCGCCTACGTGCCGGTGATCATGGTCACCGCCCACACCGAGCGCTCCCGCATCCTGGAGGCGCGCAAGCTCGGCATTCACGAATTGTTGTGCAAGCCGATCTCGGCGAAGGCGCTCTATCAGCGCATCGCCTCGGTGATTCTGCACCCGCGCGAATTCGTCAAGACGCCGACCTACTTCGGCCCGGCGCCGCGCGCCGTGCGCAATCGCCAGAAGATCTGGCAGAGCCGCCCCGGCACTCCGCCCGACCGGGCGGCCTGATCGACCGGCGGGTCTTGCCCGGCCGGCCCGCCCCGGATTAAGCGAGGGCGCCCCAACCCCGGAACCGATGCGAGCCGCCATGCCGACCTTCCGCCCGACCGGCCCCGCTGCCAAGTTCCTGGCCCGCGTCGGCACCGTCTCCGGCTTCACCATGGTCTCCCGCGTCACCGGCTTCCTGCGCGACGTGGTGCTCGCCTGGGTGATCGGCGCCGGCCCGATCGCCGACGCCTTCTTCATCGCCCAACGCATTCCGAACCATTTCCGCGCCCTCTTCGCCGAGGGCGCCTTCAACGCCGCCTTCGTGCCGACCTACGCCGGCACGCTGGAGCGCGACGGCGTGGCGCGGGCGACGCGCTTCGCCGCCCACGTGCTCGGCGCGCTGTTGATCGTTCAGCTGGTGATCCTGGCGGCGGCGGAGATCTGGACGCGCGGCCTTTTGATCCTGATCACCCCCGGCTTCGGTCGCGATCCGGTGCTCGGCGCCCTCACCGTCGATCTCACCCGCATCACCTTTCCCTATCTGCTGCTGATCACGGTGGTGACGGTCTATTCGGCGGTCCTCAACGCCCATCATCGCTATGCGGCGGCGGCCGCCTCGCCGATCCTGCTCAACGTCGCGATCGTCGCCTGCGTCCTCGCCGTCGCCCCCTTCGTCGGCCTCGACAAGACCGCCGCCGTCTACGCCGCCTCGATCGGCGTGACGCTGTCCGGCCTGATGCAGCTCGGGCAGATTCTGTGGGCGATGCGCAAGGCCGGTCTCGCCGCGAAACCCGAGCGGCCGGTGCTCGACGAGGAGGTCGGCACGTTCCTGAAGCGGCTCGGTCCGGCGATCGTCGGCTCCGGCGCGGCCCAGATCGCCATGTTCGTCGACACCATCCTGGCCGCCGCCCTGCCGCACGGCGCGGTCTCGGCGATGTACTACGCCGACCGGCTCTATCAGTTGCCGATCGGCGTCATCGCCATCGCCGTCGGCACCGTGCTGCTGCCCGATCTCTCCCGCCGGTTCGCGGCCGGCGACGACGTCGGCGCGCGGCGGGCGCAGAAGCGGGCGCTGCTGTGGTCGATCGCGCTGACCGCGCCCTTCGTCGTCGCCTTCCTCGCCTTCCCCGAACTGCTGGTGCGCCTCGCCTTCGCCCGCGGCGCCTTCGACGAGGCGGCGGCTTTGCGCGCCGCCGCGACGCTGCGCGCCTACGGCGTCGGCCTGCTGGCGATCGTGCTGCTGCGCTCGGTGGTGCCGGGCTTCCACGCCCGTGGCGACACCCGTACTCCGATGTGGGTCGCCTTCTTCGGCATCGGCGTCAACGTCGCGCTGAAGTTCTGGCTCTCCGACCGCTTCGACGTCTCCGGCCTCGCCTTCGCCACCTCGATCGGCGCCTGGGTCAATCTCGCGACGTTGGTGATCATCGATCGCCGCCGCGCCGCCGCCGGGAAGAGCTGATCCGCCCGCGGCTTGCGGACCCGGCCGCGCCGGCACACAGTGATCCCGTCGCCGCGTGGCGAGGGAGAGAGCGAGCGTGCGCACCGATCCGTCGATCCTGTCGACCGCCTTCCGCTATTTCCTCGCCGTCGCCGACGCCGGATCGATCCGCGCCGCCGCACGCGAGCTCAACATCGTCTCCTCCGCCGTCAACCGGCAGGTCCTGCTGCTCGAGGAGAGCTTCGGCATCCGCCTGTTCGACCGCGTCGGGCGCGGGCTCCGCCTGTCGGAGGCGGGAACCATGCTCGCCCGCCAAGTGCGCGAGACGCTCGACCGCTACGACGACGTGGTGGGTGAGCTCGACACCCTGCGCGGGCTCAAGCGCGGCCGCATCCGCATCGCCGCCGTCGAGTCGATTTCGGTCGAGCGCCTGCCCGATCTCCTCGCCGAATATTGGCGCCGCCATCCCGGCATCGAGGCGGTGCTGACCGTCGCCGGCGCCGAGGAGGTGACGCGGCTGGTCGAAGACGGCCGCGTCGACGTCGGCTTCGCCTTCTCGATCCGCCCGCTGGAGGGTCTCCGTCTCGTCCATGCCGAGGCGCATGCCGTCGGCGTGCTCACCGCCGCCGATCACCCGCTCGCCGCCCGCCCGGCGCTCGGCTTCGCCGATCTCGCCGGCGAACCGTTGATCCTGCCGGCGCGCGGCCTGTCGCTGCGCGCCGCGATCGAGCCGTCGCTGACGCCGCTCGGTCGCGACCTGCGCATCCGTGCCGAGGTCGACACGCTGCGGATGATGGCGGCGGTGGTGCGCCGGAGCGATTCGGTCGGCTTCCTCACCCGCGTCGGCATCGAGGCCGATCTGCGTGCCGGCGATCTCGCCTGGATCCCGCTCGACGAGGCGGAGCCGGTCGTCGATCGCCTGACCGTGGTGCGTCGCGACGGCGTCGTCCCCAGTCTGGCGCTCGCCGCCTTCACCGACCTCGTCGAGGAGCTGTGGCGGCCGGAGACGTGAGCATTGCTCGAGCGGCGGGCAATGCCCGATGCACTTGCACTTTTACGGGCAGCGCGCCACGATCGATGCCGTGAGGCGATCCGTTCGCTCGAAAATCTCCGCTCGTTCGAACGCTCGGCATCGCGCATTCTGTTCCGACCGCGAACCGAAACGACGAGAGCCGGCGAGATCCGGCGGCGTCGATCGGAGAGGACCGATGGGCCGACTGACCACGCACGTACTCGACACTTCGTCCGGTCTGCCGGCGAGCGGCCTCGCCCTCGCCCTGTGGGCGATCGACGCCGAGGGCGGCCGTCGCCTGCTGAAGCGGACCGTCACCAACGCCGACGGCCGGGTCGACGCGCCGCTGCTCGAGGGCGAGGCCCTGGTGCCCGGCACCTACGAGCTGGTGTTCGCGGTCGGCGATTATTTCCGGACGCGCGGCCTCGTGCTGAGCGAGCCCGCCTTCCTCGACGAGATCCCGCTGCGCTTCGGCGTCGCCGCCGGCACCGCGCATCTGCACGTGCCGCTGCTGGTCGCGCCCTACGCCTATTCCACCTATCGGGGGAGCTGAGGCATGCGCCAGTCGATCCGCTACCTGTCGCGCGGCCGCATCGTCGAGCTGCGCGACGTCGCCCCCGACGAGATGTTGCTCGATCATCTGCGCCTGCGCCTCGGCCTGACCGGCACCAAGGAAGGGTGCGGCGAGGGCGACTGCGGCGCCTGCACCGTGGCGCTCGGCCGGCTCGACGGCGACCGCGTCGTCTACGAGCCGGTGTGCGCCTGCATCCGTCCGACCGCCACCATCGACGGCTGCGAGCTCGTCACCGTCGAGGACCTCGCCGCCGACGGCAAGCTGCATCCGATCCAGGAGGCGATGGTTCGCCGTCACGGCTCGCAATGCGGCTTCTGCACCCCCGGCATCGTGATGAGCCTGTTCACTCTGTGGACCGAGGAGGGTGCCGTCGACCGCGACGCCGTGGTCGATCGGCTGGCCGGAAACCTCTGCCGCTGCACCGGTTATCGCCCGATCGTCGACGCCGCCCTCGACGCCTGCGGCGCCCGCGCCGACGCTCGTCCGCCGGCGGAGTTCCGGGCGCATGCCGAGGCGAGTGCCGCCGCGCTCGCCGCCCTGGCGGCCGACGACGACGATCTCTTCCTCGGCGACGAGAGCCGTTTCTTCGCCGCGCCGCGCCGCATCGACACGCTGCTGGCGCTCGCCGAGGGCTTTCCCGAGGCGACCCTGGTCGCCGGCGCCACCGACGTCGGCCTGTGGGTGACCAAGCTCGGCCGGCGGCTTTCCAAAGTGATCCATCTCGGCCGGGTCGAAGGTTTCGACGCGATCGAGGAGGACGAGGCGACGATCACCCTCGGCGCCGGCGTCACCCTGGCGCGCGCCGCCGCGGTGCTCGGGCCGCTCGACCCCGATCTCGCCTCGGTGTTCCGCCGCATCGGCGGGGCGCAGGTGCGCGCCTCCGGCACCCTCGGCGGCAACATCGCCAACGGCTCGCCGATCGGCGACACCCCGCCGCTGCTGATCGCCCTCGGGGCGCGGCTGGAGCTGCGCCGGGGCGACGACGTCCGCACCCTGCCGCTCGAGGACTTCTTCCTCGACTACCGCCGCCAGGACCGTGCCCCCGGCGAGATCGTCACCCGCGTCGTCGTGCCGAGGCTCGGCCCCGCCCATGCCTTCCGCGCCTTCAAGATCGCCAAGCGCCACGATCAGGACATCTCCACCCTGCTCGGCGCCCTGCGCCTGACCCTCGACGGCGACCGCATCGTCGAGGCGCGTCTCGCCTTCGGCGGCATGGCGGGGACGCCGCGCCGGGCGGCGGGCGCCGAGGCGGCGCTGGTCGGCGCCTCGCTCGCCGAGGCGCAGAGCTGGCGCGCCGCGCTCGAGGCTCTGCGCGCCGACTTCACACCGCTCTCCGATTTCCGCGGCTCGGCCGACTATCGCACCGAGGTGTCGGTCGGCCTGCTCGGCAAGGCGCTCGCCGAGATCGCCGGCACCGACGCCGCCAAGACCCGGGTGTTCGCCCTGCGCGAGGAGGTCGGCGCATGACCGAGCCCACCGCCGTCTCCCTCGTCAGTCTCGCTCTCGCCCACGAATCGGCGGTGCGCCACGTCACCGGCACCGCGCATTACATCGACGACACCGCCAAGCCCGCCGGCACCCTGCACGTCGCGCCGGGCTGGTGCCGCGAGGTGGCGCAGGGCCGCCTGCTCGGCGTCGATCTCACCGCCGTGCGCGCCCACCCCGGCGTCGTCACCGTGCTGACCGCCGCCGACGTTCCCGGCGTCAACGATTGTTCGCCCTCGATCGGCGGCGACCCGATCTTCGCCGAGGATCGCATCCGCTTCCACGGCCAGGTCGTCTTCGCCGTCGTCGCCGAGACCCGTGCCCAGGCCCGCGCCGCCGCCCGCCTCGCCCGCTTCGAGGTCGAGGCGGAGCGTCCGGCGGTGAGCGTCGCCGACGCGCTCGATCGCGGCAGCGACGTGCTGCCGCCCTACGAGTTCCGCAAGGGCGCGGCGAGCGAGGCGCTCGCCGCCGCGCCGCATCGCCTCTCCGAGAGCTTCTTCGTCTGCGGTCAGGAGCATTTCTATCTCGAGACCCAGGTCGCCTACGCCGAGCCGATGGAAGGCGGCGAGATCCGCCTGCTGTCGTCGACCCAGCATCCCACCGAGGTGTCGCACGTCGCCGCCCGCGCCCTGGCGCTGCCGGAGGCGATGGTCGCCTGCGACTGCCGTCGCATGGGCGGCGGCTTCGGCGGCAAGGAGAGCCAGGCGACGCAATGGGCGGTGATCGCCGCGCTCGCCGCCCGCGCCACCGTCCGCCCGGCCGAGCTGCGCCTCGACCGCGACGACGACATGATCATGACCGGCAAGCGTCACGACATGCGGGTCGATTGGCACGTCGGCTTCGACGACGTCGGCCGCCTTTCCGCCGTCGACGTCTCCTTCCTCGCCCGCTGCGGCCATTCCGCCGATCTGTCGCAGGGCGTCGTCGACCGCACCCTGTTCCACGCCGACAACGCCTACGACTATCCCGCCGCCACCATCCGTTCGCGCCGGCTGCTGACCGACACCGTCTCCAACACCGCCTTCCGCGGCTTCGGCGGCCCGCAGGGCGTCGCCTTCGCCGAACGGGCGATGGACGCGATCGCCTTCCGCCTCGGCCTCGACCCGCTCGACGTGCGCTACGCCAACCTCTACCCGGACGCCGGCGCTCCCGCCCACGGCGTCACTCCCTACGGGCAGGTGGTCGACGGCGGCCTGCTCGGCGCGCTGATGCGCGAGCTCGAAGAGACCTCGGACTACCGCGCCCGCGCCGCCGAGATCGCCGCCTGGAACCTGACCAGCTCGTTCCTCCGGCGCGGCATCGCGCTCACCCCGGTGAAGTTCGGCATCTCCTTCACCCTCACCCATCTCAATCAGGCCGGCGCCCTGGTCAACGTCTACGCCGACGGCTCGGTGGCGGTGAACCACGGCGGCACCGAGATGGGGCAGGGGCTGCACACCAAGATCCTGCAGGTGGTCGCCGACGTCTTCGGCCTGTCGCTCGGTCGGGTCCGGATCGCCGCGACCTCCACCGCCAAGGTGCCGAACACCGCCCCGACCGCCGCCTCCTCCGGCTCCGACCTCAACGGCATGGCGGCGCTCAGGGCGGCGACGGCGATCCGCGATCGTCTCGCCCGCGTCGCCGCCGGCCTGCTCGACTGCCCGGTCGAACAAGTCCGCTTCGCCGGCGGTCGCGTCCACGGCGGCGAGGCCAGCCATTCTTTCGCCGACGTCGCCCGCCAGGCCCATCTCGCCCGCGTCTCGCTGTCGGCGACCGGCTTCTACGCCACGCCCGACATCGTCTGGGATCGCGTCGCGGCGCACGGCCGGCCGTTCTTCTATTTCGCGCAAGGAGCGGCCTGCGCGGAGGTGATCGTCGACACCCTGACCGGCGAGAGCCGGGTCGGCCGCGTCGACTTGCTGCACGACGTCGGCCGCTCGCTCAATCCGGCGATCGACCTCGGCCAGATCGAGGGCTATCGGCTCGGCCCCGGAGGCGACCGGCGTATCCCCTACGAGAGTCTCAAGAAGTTCATGATTAACCACGGCATACCGCTGGACCGCTTTGAGGAGAACGAGCGCCGGATCCTCGTCGTCGACGA
>JAAYVT010000363.1 GCA_012517025.1 Phyllobacteriaceae bacterium
CCGGCCGCCTCGCCGTCCGCCTCGCCGCCCCACCGGCCGCGCGCGGCGAACCCTTGCGGGCTCGCGCCGCCGCCGCTCTCGCCGCAATTCCCGCCCTCGCCGCCGCGTTCGGCGACGGCCGCCTCGCGCTCGACGTCGCGGTCGCCGAGGCCGCGGTTTTCCCGACGCGCGGCAAACGCCGCATCGACAGGGAGGAGAGCCCGTGCGCGTTCTCTGGCTGATCCGCCACGGCCGCACCGTCGGCGACGCCGATCGCCGCTACGTCGGCCGCACCGACCTGCCGATGAGCCGGGACGGCGAGGCCGAGATCGCCGCCGTTCGCCGCATCCTCGCCGGCCGGCCGCTCGACCGCATCCTCTGCTCGGACCTCGTCCGCTCCCGCCGCACCGCCGAGATCCTCGCCGCCGGCGGCGCCGTCCCGATCGAGGTCGAGACGGGCTTGCGCGAGATCGACATGGGGGCCTGGGAGGGCCACGAACGCGCCGAGCTCGCTCGTGTCGATCCCGATGCCTGGCGCGCCCGCGGCGCCGATCTCGAGGGCTTCCGCCCGCCCGACGGCG
The DNA here is from genome assembly GCA_012517025.1 of Phyllobacteriaceae bacterium. Classification (GTDB taxonomy): domain Bacteria; phylum Pseudomonadota; class Alphaproteobacteria; order Rhizobiales; family Ancalomicrobiaceae; genus Pinisolibacter. Next base: position 561 of record JAAYVT010000363.1, read on the forward strand.
AGAGCTTCGGCGACGTCGCCGAACGCGCGATGGAAGTGTTGCGCCGGCTCGAGATCGCCCCTTCGCCGGAGCATGTGCTGATCGCCGGACACGCCGGCGTCAACCGCGTCCTGCTCGCCCGCCTGCTCGGCCTGCCGCTCGCCGAGATCTTCCGCTTCGCCCAGCCCTACGGAGCGGTGAGCCGGCTCGAGTTCTCCGGCTCGACGCCGCGATTGACCCTGCTCGTCGGTCCTTCCGACGTCCCCTGAGCACGACGGCGACCCGACGCGCCGCGCGGGGTGATCGCGGCGACCGCCGGCTCACCCTCGCTCCGGGCCATCGATCGGCGGGGGATCGTCGACGCGGCGATCGCGCGCCGTCGTCCGGCGGCGATGGGCGCTCGGCGTCTCTCCGGTCCATTGCTTGAAGGCGCGCGCGAAGGCCTTCTCCGAACGAAACCCGCAGGCGAAGGCGACGCGCTTGATCGGCTGATCGGTCCGCGTCAGCGCCTGCTTCGCGCGTTCGAGCCGCGCCTTCTGCTTCAACTCGCGCAGAGACGCCCCTTCCTTGCTCAATTGGCGGTGCAGCGTCCGGGTCGAGATGTTGAAGCCCTCCGCCAGATCCTCCGCCGCCGCCAAATGGGCGCTCGGCATCCTGAGCACCTGCCGCACCCTGACCGAAAGCTGCTGATCGCGCCGATAGGGCAGCACCGTCAGCGGCAACGCCCGCTGCAGCATCTTCTGCAGCGCCGCCTCGTCGCGCCGCAGCGGCCGGGCGAGATGAGCCGCGTCGAAGAAGATCCCGGCCCGCTTCGCCCCGAACCGCAGGGTCTCGGAAAACAGCTTGGGATAGACGTCGCGGTGCGGCGGCGCCGCGAAGGGGAACTCGGCCGCCAGCAACGGAATGCGCGCGTCGATCGCCCAACAGGCGAAGCCGAGCACGTAGCGCAGCAACGTCACCAGACAGAACTCGCGGAAGACGCCGAGATCGCGCCGCTCTTCGATGGTCAGCGAGGCGACGCCGTCCTCGACCGCGAGGTGGAACGCGATGTCGTCGATCAGGATGCGATGGTGTCGCGCCCAACGCGACAGCGCCAATCCGAGCGTGCCGGCGGTGATCGAGGCGCGGCAGAGCATGCCGTAGGCCCCCCACGGCAGCCGTCGCGAAAACCACCCCAGCGCCTCGTCGTCGAGCTCGCGCATCGCCACCCAGGACAGCGCCTCGAACTGCGCCGAGGTGACCCGCGCCGTATCGTCGGCGAGAAGAGTTGGCGGAATTTGCGCCCTTTCCAGCGCCGCCTTGGGATCGACGCCATACGCGTCGTAGGCGCGGCAGATGGCGCGAACGAAGGCGATCGGCGTTGCCGCCGAGCCGGATTTCGCGTGATGGGGAGCGAGAGCTTGCCTGGGCATGGGTTCAGTATTTCGTCTATGGCGGATTTTGCAACCTCTTCGGCGCGTTTCGCCTCCCCCCGCCGCCTAGTCTCGGCGCGAGAAACGAACGAACCCGCCCGAGCGGGACCCATCGGAGGAACGCCCGTGACCATCCCGAGCCTCGATTTCGGCTTTTCCGAAGAGATCACCATGCTGCGCGACACGGTGCGCGCCTTCGCGACGGCCGAGATCGCGCCGCGCGCGGCCGCCGTCGACCGCGACAATCTCTTCCCGGCCGATCTCTGGAAGAAGTTCGGCGATCTCGGCCTGCTCGGCATGACGGTCTCGGAGGAGGACGGCGGCTCGGCGATGGGCTACCTCGCCCATGTCATCGCGCTCGAGGAGATCTCGCGCGCCTCCGCCTCGGTCGGCCTCTCCTACGGGGCGCACTCGAACCTCTGCGTCAACCAGATCCGCCGCAACGGCACCCCGGCGCAGAAGGCGAAGTATCTGCCGAAACTGCTCTCCGGCGACCACGTCGGGGCGCTCGCCATGTCCGAGCCGGGTGCCGGTTCCGATGTCGTGTCGATGAAACTCAAGGCCGAGAAGAAGGGCGATCGATACGTCCTCAACGGTTCCAAGATGTGGATCACCAACGGCGGCGACGCCGACGTGTTGGTGGTCTACGCCAAGACCGATCCGGCCGCCGGCCCCAAAGGCATCACCGCCTTCATCGTCGAGAAGACCTTCGCCGGCTTCACCCACGGCCAGCATCTCGACAAGCTCGGCATGCGCGGCTCCAACACCTATCCGTTGTTCTTCGACGATTGCGAGATCCCGGAGGAGAACGTGCTCGGCGGCCTCGGCAACGGCGTCAAGGTGCTGATGTCCGGCCTCGATTACGAGCGCGCCGTGCTGTGCGGCGGACCACTCGGCATCATGGCCGCCTGCATGGATCTGACCGTCCCCTACCTGCACGAGCGCAAGCAGTTCGGCCAGCCGATCGGCGAGTTCCAGCTGATGCAGGGCAAGCTCGCCGACATGTATTCGATCTGGTCGGCGACCCGCTCCTACGTCTACGCCGTGGCCTCCGCCTGCGACCGCGCC
>JAAYVT010000364.1 GCA_012517025.1 Phyllobacteriaceae bacterium
CGCCGCCGCCACCCGCCGGCCTGCCGCGCGGCCTGCCGGGTCTCGACGTGGAGATCGCGGCGCGGGCGGGCTATCATGGCGAACGCTTGTTTCTCGACTGAGCGGGTGGCGGCCGCGGGCTCGCCACTCGGTTTCCGGGAGGTCGTGTGAAGGTCGCTTCGCCCTGGATCGCCGACGTCGCGGGTCTGTCGTGGCTGGCCCCGGAGGATCGCGCCCTGCTGGCGGGGCGGGCGCAGACGGCGTCGCTCGCCGCCGGAACGGTGGTGTTCTCGCCGGGGTCGCCGTGCGGCGTCTATCTGTTGGTGCTGGAAGGGTCGATCCGGGTGCAGATGATCGCCGACACCGGGCGCGAGATCGTGCTCTATCGGGTGCGGCGGGGCGAGAGTTGCGTGCTCACCACGGCCTGTCTGCTCGGCGCCGAGGCCTATCCGGCCGAGGGCGTGGTCGAGGAACCGACGGTGGGGGTGGCGGTGCCGGCCGCCGTCTTCGACGAGCTGATGGCGCGGTCGGCGGAATTTCGCCGCTTCGTCTTCGCCGGATACGGCCGGCGCGTCGCCGACATCCTGGCCACCATGCAGGCGGCGGTGTTCCATCGGGTGGACGCGCGTCTCGCCCGCCATCTGGCGGCGCGCGGCGCCGGCCCGATCGAGGTGACGCACCAGGATCTGGCGGTGGAGCTCGGGACCGCCCGCGAGGTGGTGAGCCGTCACCTCAAGGCGTTCGAGAAGCGGGGGCTGGTGCGGCTCGGTCGCGGCACCGTCGAGGTCGTCGATCGGGGCGCTCTGGCGCGGCTGGCGGCGGCGGCCGAGTGAGCCGCCGCGTGGGTCGTCACTTCAACAGCGAGGCGAGGTGGGTCACCGACAGACCCTCGCCGATCAGCCGGTCGAGCTCCTCGGCGACGACGTCGACGGCGTGGTCGATCTCGTCGGGCGTATGGGCGGCGGAAATGAAGAAGCGCAGCCGCGCCGACTTTTCCGGCACGCCCGGCGGGATGATCGGAAAGGCGTTGATGCCGCGTTCGAACAGGCGATCGGCGAGCACCACGGTACGCAGGCTGTCGCCGACCACCACCGGGGAGACCGCGTAGCCCCAGCTGGTGCCGACGTCGAGGCCGGCGGCGCGGGCGCGGTCGAGGAAGCGGCGGCCGTTCCGTTGCAGACGGGCGACGCGCTCCGGTTCCCGCCGCATCAGCTCGAGCGCGGTCAGCGAGGCGACGGCGAGGGGCACCGGCAGGCCGACCGAATAGACCATGCCCGGCGCCTGATACTTGAGGATGTCGATCAGCGCCTCGCTGCCGGCGATGTAGCCGCCGCAGCCGACCAGGGTCTTCGACAGCGTGCCCATCCAGATGTCGACGCGGCGCGGATCGACGCCGGAATGCTCGGCGATGCCGAGGCCGCGGGTGCCGAGCACGCCGAGCGAGTGGGCCTCGTCGACCATCAGCCAAGCGCCCCAGCGCTCCTTGATCTCGACGAGGCGGGCGAGGTCGGGACCGTCGCCGTCCATCGAGAACAGCCCTTCGGTGACGACGAGGCAGCGCTCGTGACGGCCGCGATTGGCCTCGAGGACCTGCTCCAGCGCGTCGAGATCGTTGTGCTGGTAGATGCGGCGATGGGCGCCGGAAAGCACGGCGCCGACGACGATCGAGTTGTGGGCGAGCGAATCGTGGACGACCAGATCCTTGGGGCCGAGCAACGCCGCGATCGCGGTGACGTTGGTGGCGTGGCCGGAGACGAAGACCAGCGCCGATTCGGTGCCGTAGACCTCGGCCAGCGCGCGTTCGAGGTCGCGGTGGGCGGGGCGCTCGCCCGCCGTCAGGCGGCTGGCCGAGACGCTGGTGCCCCATTGCTCGGCGGCGGCCGCCACCGCCGCGGTGATCTCCGGGTGGCCGTTCAGGCCGAGATAGTCGTAGGAGGCGAAGTTCAGGCACTCCCGCCCCTCGATCAGCGCATGCGCGCCGGACCGGCTCTCGTGCAGGCGGTGGAACGGCGAGGTCAGTCCGATCAACTCGCCGGCGGCGCGCTGGGTCTGCACCATGCGATGGACGGGCAGCGTGGCGAAGGAGGTGTCCCAGCGCGGGTCTGCGATCGCCGCGACGGATCTCGTCTCCGCCGGCGGCGCGCTGCTGCGCATCGACGCGATCAGGGCCGCGCGCTCCCCGGCCGACAGGCGTTGCCGCTCGTTCAACGCTTCTCCTCCGACGTCTCTCGTTTCGCTTCGATCTCGCCGCCGAGACCGGCGAAGGCCGCCTCGTCGCCGCCGTGCATCGCGATCAGCGCGCCGTCGGCGGTGGCGAGGGCACCCTCGGCGGCGGCCGGAACCCGGATCGACTGAAGCAACCGGCGGGCCAGATCGCGGAGGTTCTTGACCGAAGTGATGGCGACGAGCGGCAGCTCGACCCCGAACTTGGTCTCGACGTTCATCCGGAGTTCCAGCGCCATCAGCGAATCGAGGCCGAGTTCGTCGAGCGGACTGGCGAGATCGACCTCGGCGATCGACAGACGGAGGATGCGGGCGACTTCCGCGGCGACGAGATCGCCGAGGATCCGCAGCGCCTCGGCGTCGGTCTTGCCGGCGATCAGTTCGGCGATGTCGGTCTCGGCCGCGCCTTCCTCGGCGTCGCCGCCGCGGAACACGCCTTCGAATGCCGCAGTCTTGAGCACCGCCAGCTCACGCATCGCGCCGACCCGTTGGAAGCGGGCGCAATGGACCACCGGATCGGCGAGCTCGTCGGCGCCGAGCAGCAGTCGGTCGAGGTGATGGAAGGCCTCGCGCGACGTCATGCCGGCGACGCCGGTGACGCGCTCGAGCTTCTTCGCCGTCTCGGCGTCGCGGGCCAGCACGCCGACGTCGGAGATCGCCCCCCAGCCCACCGCCAGTGCCGGCAGGCCCTCGGCGCGGCGACGGCGGGCGAAGCCCTCGAGCCAGGCGTTGGCGGCGACGTAGGCGCCCTGTCCGGGATTGCCGACCAGCGTCGTCGCCGAGGAGAACATCACGAAATGGGCGAGCGGCAGGCCGCGGGTGGCGCGATCGAGATGGATCGCGCCGTCGATCTTGGGTGCCAGCACCCGGGCGACGCGCTCGGGTTCGAGACCGGAGATCAGACCGTCGTCGAGCACCATGGCGGTCAGCCAGACGCCGGAGATCGGTCCGACCGTCTCCGTCACCCGAGCGACCAGCGCTTCGACCGAGGCGGCGTCGCCGGCGTCGACGGTCTCGACCCGGAAATCGACCCCGGTGGCGCGCAGCTCGGCGATCCGGGCGGCGGCGGGCGCGTCGACCTCGCCGCGCCGCGAGGCGACGACGACCGCGGTCGCACCCACCTCGGCGAGATGGCAGGCGGTGGCGAAGCCGAAGCCGCCGGTGCCGCCGACGACCAATTGCACGCCGGGGGCCGGCCGGAAGGTTCCGGTGGTCGGCCGGGGCAGACGGCGACCGTCGCGGGTCGGGGCGCGGACGACGATCTTGCCGACGTGGCCGGCCGACTGCATCAGGCGGAAGGCGTCGCCGATCTCGGCGGCGCCGAACACCCGGTAGGGCAGCGGCGTCAGGGTGCCGTCGGTGAAGCCGGCGACCAGTTCGTCGAGGCCGCGCGCCACGATCGAGGGGTCGTGGACGAGCAGCTGATCGACGTCGACGCCGAAATAGGTGAGGTTGCGGCGGAACGGCCGGAGCCCCAGCTCGGTGTTGCCGACGTAGTCGCGCTTGCCCAGTTCGACGAAGCGGCCGAACGGCTTCAGGCACTTCAGGCTCGCCCGCATGGCGTCGCCGGAGAGCGAGTTCAGCACCACGTCGACGCCGCCGAGGGTCGCGCGGATCTCCTCGGCGAAGGCGAGCGAGCGCGAATCGTGGACGATCTCGGCGCCCATCAGCTCGACCAGGGCGCGCTTGTCGGGGGTCGACACGGTGGCGACGATGCGGGCGCCGCGGGCGCGGGCGATCTGGATGGCGGCGAGACCGACGCCGCCGGCGGCGCCGTGGATCAGCACCGTTTCGCCCGCCTTCAGCCGCGCCAGTTCCACCAGCCCGTACCAGGCGGTGAAGAAAGCGACCGGCAGGCCCGCCGCCGAAGCGGTCGGCACCCCTTCGGGCAGGCGGACGAAGCTCTTCGCCGGGGCGGTGACGTGGGTGGCGAAGGCGCTGGCGGCGAAGCCGAACACCACGTCGCCGACCGCGTGGCCGGTGACGCCGGCTCCGCGCGTCAGCACGCGGCCGACGCATTCGAAGCCGTAGACCGCGCCCGCCATGCCGTCGTCGAGGACGTCGTCGTCGAGCAGGCCCTGCGCCAGCATCACGTCGCGGAAGTTGAGGCCGGTGGCGATCACCTCGACCTCGATCTCGCCGGCGCACGGCGCTCGACGCGCTTTCGACCGCCAGGAGAACCGCTCCAGTGCGCCGGCGCGCGGGAAGTGCAGCTCCATCGCCTCCGGCTCGGTCATCGCCGCGGCGGCGAAGGGGATGCCGGCGCGCAGACGGGCGACGGCGACGCCGTCGGCGCCGAAGGCGACCTCGTGCTCGGTGTCGTCGACGGCGAGGCGATCGGCGACGTGGGCCGCCGCCGCCGCGTCCGACAGCGTGGGATCGACGTCGATCACCCGGAGATCGCCGTCGGGGTATTCGTTGAGGGCGACGCGGGCGAACGCCCGCAGGGCGTCGGCGACCGGGTCGGCGGCGGCGCCGTCGCCGCCGCGCACCATCAGATGGAGGCGCGGGCGCGGTTCGATGCGGGCGCCGTCCTCGAGGATCGTCCGCAACGCGGTGATCGCGACTTCGGTGCGCCGGCGGTCGTCGCCGCGACCGTGCGGCACGATCAGCACTCGATCGAGCCGCCCGGCGCCGGTGGCGGTCAGGTCGGCGACGACCGTGCCGCCGCGCGCGGCGATCTCGGCGGACAGCGCCGCGACCAACGGCTCGGCATCGGCGAAGGGCGTGGCGAGGGCGACGCGCGGCGGCGTGGCCGGCTCGATCGCGCGGGCGGCGACGCGGGCGGTCAGGACGGCACCGGCATCGTCGCCGAGCGCATGGACGACGACGTCCTCGACGCCGATGCGGTCGAGCCGTCGCCGGGTCTCGGCGAGGATCGGGATGCGGCCGATCGGCATCGTCGGGTCGACGGTGCGGTCGAACCAGTCGGGTTGCGTCCCGAGATGGAAGTCGAGCAGCGGATCGGAGGCCGGCTGGACGACCAGGACGCCGCCGCCGGGTTCCAGACAGCCGACGACGCGGGCGAGCACGTCGTCGTCGTCCTCGTGGCGGAAGACGTGGGCGAGCGCGAGATCGAAGGTCGGCCGGCGCCTGGTCTCGGCCTGGAGGTCGAGGGTGTCGATCTCGAAGCCGGAGGGCAGGCGGGCGGCGGTCTTCTCCAGTCGCAGCCGATCGAGGCCGGCGATGGTCACCCGGATGTCGCCGCAGCGGACGCGCGGCAACAGGATCGGCAGCAGGGCCCGGCAATCCGGTTCGGCGACGACGAGGCGCGGCGGCACGCTGCCGGCCGCCTCGATCAGGCGACGCAACGCCTCGGCGACGCGCTCGCGCGCCCCGGCGTCGAAGCGACCCGAGGACTCGAACTGGTCGATCACCGCGGCGCGGTGGGCGATCGGTTCGCCGTGGGCGAGGAAGGCGTCGATCTCGGCGGCGGTCCGGGCGGCGAGCAGCAGCTCGGCGCTGGCGTCGGGGCATTCGGCGGCATAGGTCGCCAGGATCGGCTCGGGCGCCGGCAGGCCGGTTTCCGGCGCCGGACGCACCGCGTCGCCGTCGCGGGTCGCCAGACCGGCGGCGACGAGATCGTCGACCGCGACCGTCGCCCAGGGCAGGGCGGCGGCGGCGAGGCGTCCTTCGGCGACGAGCGCGGCGAAATCGAGCCGGTCGTCGGTCGCCAGCCCGGTCAGGGCGCGATGGGCGACGGTGCGCATGTGGGCGCGCAACAGCAGGCGCCCCTCGTCGGGCGCACCGGCGGGCGCGGCGGCGAGCGCGGCGCGCAACGGGGTCAGCGGATCGAAGGCGCCGTCGCGTTCGAGGCGGCGGCGCTCGACATGGTAATAGACGCCGTCGGAACCGGATCGTCCGAGCACGACGGAGCGCAGCAGCACGCCCTCGAGCTCGGCGACGACTTCGTTCGCCGCGTCGAAGAGCCAGATCGAGACGGTCAGCGTCTCCTTGCGCTCGCGTTCGACGCGCAGGCGGGCGGCGACGACGGTGGCCTGATCCTTGAACAACGCGAGACGGCCGAAGCGCACCGGCAGGTGGGTCTTCTGCGCGGTCGGGTCGATCTCCACGGTGCACAGCAGCGCGTGCAGGGTGGCGTCGAGGCTGGTGGGATGGAGCGACTGGCGTCGCTCGAAATAGCCGGTGCCCTCGTCGGCGGGGGGCTCGAGCTCGACGTCCATCACCGTCGCGTCGCGGCGGGCGGCGACGGCGAGACGGAAGGCCGGGCCGTAGTGGAGGCGGGAGGCGGCGGCGCGGGCGTAGATCTGTTCGTGGTCGTGGGTGTGGAGCACCGGCGACGGCGGCGGCGCGACGTGCGGCCGGCCGGCGACGTGAACGAGCCGGGCGCGGGCGTGCAGGCTCCATTCGTCCGGTCCGAGGCGCGGGCGGCTCCAGATCTCGACGAAGCCGGTCATGCCGGCGTGACGCACCGAAATCTCGCGCATGCCGGCGGCGGGCAGCACCAGCGGCACCAGGATGTCCATGTCCTCGAAGCCGATCGGCCCTTCCGGCTGCAGCTCGCGGCCGACCGCCAGGATCATCTCGGCGAGCGCGGCGGCGGGAACGACGATCTCCGCCTCGACGACGTGGTCGGCGAGATAGGGGACGATGCGGGCGTCGAGCAGGGTCCGCCATTCCGGCTGTCCCTGCGCCAGACGCGCGCCGATCAACGGATGGCGCGGCGATTCGCGGAACACGTCGAGGTGTTCCGAGGTGAACTGGAAGCGGAAGTCGGTGTGGTGCCAGGGATAGGTCGGCAGGGCGAGGCCGACGTCGGCGGGATCCGTCCGGTCGGCGCGCGGCCGCGATCCGCCGTTGGCGACGATGCGGGCCACGACGCGGGAAATCGGATCCAGCCCGGGCTCGCGATCGTCGTTCTCCGCCAGGCTCGCCAGGACGCGGCCGTCGCCGCCGAGCGCGCGCAGAGTGTCGGAAATCGGCGACAGCAGGATCGGGCGCGGCCCGATCTCGACGAAGACGTCGGCGCCGAGGCCGGCCGCCGCCTCGATCGCCTCGCGGAAGCGGACGGGCTCGCGGACGTTGAGCCACCAATGCTCCTCGTCGAGCAAGCGGTCGGCGATCGGCGCGCCGCTCACCGTCGACACCAGCGGCACCGCGGCGACGCGCGGCCGGATCCGCCCGAGCGCGGTCAGCATGCGGTCCTTCAGCCCGTCGAGGAAACTCGAATGGAACGGGTATTCGATGTCGAGGGCACGGGCGGCCAGACGGCGGCGCCGGCCCTCGCGGACGGCGAACTTCACGCCTTCGCCGGTGCCGGCGACGGTGACGGAGTTCGGGCCGTTCTCGGCGGCGATCTCGACGTCGTCGCGTCCCAGTTCGGCGAGGAATTCGGCCACCGCTTCACGCCCGGCGGCGAACACCGCCATGGTGCCGCGTCCGTGCACCGCCTCCTGGCAGCCGGAACGGGCGAGCACGACGCGCAGGGCGTCGTCGAGCGACAGGATGCCGGCGGCGTCGGCCGCCGCCAGTTCGCCGACGCTGTGGCCGACGACCACGTCCGGGCGGACGCCGGCGGCCACCAGAGCGGCGGTGATCGCCGACTGGATCGCGAACATCAGCGGCTGCACGAAGGCGCCGAAACGCATCTGTTCGGCGATGTCCTCGGCGTGCAGGTCGGCGATCAGCGAGCGGCCGGTCAGCTTGGAGAAGGCGACGTCGATCTCGTCGAAACGGGCGCGGAAAGCGGCGTCGCCGGCGTAGGCGAGCCGCCCCATGCCGGCCCATTGGGCGCCGTTGCCGGAGTAGACGAAGCAGATCGAGGTCTTGCCCGACGGGGCGGACCCTTCGAGGACCGCCGGGTCGGATCCGGTCTCGGCGTAGCGGCGCAGCGCCGGACCGACCGGCAGGTCGGCGGTCAGCGGAA
>JAAYVT010000365.1 GCA_012517025.1 Phyllobacteriaceae bacterium
CCCAGAGAAGCCGGTGACCGCCGCATCGCCCGGCCGCAGGGTCCCGGGCACCGCCTGCGCGACGGCCGGCGCAGCCACGAGCACCGGCGCAATCAGGACGATCCCGATCCACGCCGCGACGCGAGCGAGGGCCCGAACGGAGGGCGCGCGAACGCGAAAACCGGTTTCCGACATGACGACCCCCTCGGTCGGGAGGTTCACTTGGGTTGTGCGGGCCGCGGCACGCAGCCGCCGCTCTTCGCATCGGGGACGGTGCCGACCGGACAGCAGGTGCCGCACGAACTCATCTGCGCCGGATCGCAGCAACTGCCGTCGAAGGTCATGCCCTTGGTCGGATCGGCGCACGGCGTGACGCAGTCGCCGTCCGCACTGATCCGCACCTGACCGGCCGGGCAGGCCGGCGGCGGACAGATGCCGAGCGGCGCGAAGCCGTCGAGGATCGCCGGCGCGCCGGTGTCGTCGCACAGGCACGACGACAGCCCGCTCGGTAGGGTCGGGCCGCGATGGGTCTTGGCCGGGCAGTCGCAGGAGAAGGCGTAGCGCCACTCGCTCGATTCGGGATTGGGCACCGCGTGCCACGCCGACACCATCGAGGCCGGACAGAAGCACCACACCATGCCCGCGCACTGGGTGTTGTCGGCCGGAAGCACCTGGACGAGCGTGCCGTCGCTCTTCTTCTGGACCCACAGATAAGGCGAATAGCCTTCGTAGCCGTAGTAGTGCGAGTTGCCCGTGGCGTTGTTGTTGAAGATGTCGCTCGAGGGACGACAGGCCGGATCCTTCATCTGGGCGACGCTCGACTTGCCGGCGCAGGCCTGGGTGTCGATCGAGGAACAATCGGCCTGCCGCGGCGCCGGCCGCTCGCACTGGCAGCCCATCCCGATCGCGCACATCGCCTCCGACAGACAGTCGCCGATCGCCGAGCCGAGCGCGTTGGTGTTCTGCTCGGTGCCGCAGGCGCATTCGACGATCTTGCCGAGCGAGCCGGCGTTCGACATCTCCTTCGCGAAATCACCGAAGATCTGTTCGGCGACCGCGTTGCCGAAGATCGTCTGGAGCTTGCCGGCGACCTCGTCGACGGTGCCCGTGGCTTCCTTGCAGAATTGGTCGACCAGCGCCTGCCCCTTGCCGGTGTCGGACCCCTGCACGGCGGCGGCGCCGAGCGCCGCGGCGAGCCAGATCGAGGCCGCGCACCCCGGCCCGGTCTCGCAGGCCGACTTGCAGGTCGCCGTCGCCTTCAAGGTGCCGACGAAGGCCTCGCCGATGTCGGAGAGACTGCATCCCGCTCCCGCCCGTCCCGGCGCCAGGAGGAGGACCCCGGCGGCGACGACGGCACAGAGAAGTCGACTGCCCGAACCGCGCATGGCCGCTGCCTCCCGGTTCTTCGTCCGTCCGAGACACCCGCCGCTTCCTCGGAAGCCGGTATTGAAAAACGAGTCTGACACATCCGGACCGATCGGGCATTGCGATGGAGCAAGGCGAGGTGGTGGTCGTCTGAAATTGCGCGCCACCCGGCCGTGCCGAATCGACGGGCGCGTCGAAACGACTCCGGTGAGCAGGGGGGAGACCAGGCGTCTCCCGGCCCGATGCGGGACGCATCGGGCGTTCGAAGCTCGACGTCGTCCACCGGACGACGTCGTCCCGGCGCGGCGCGCCGGAGGGGTGAGACTCGCGGCGGCGTCTCCCGGCCCGATGCGGGGCGCATCGGGCGTTCGAAGCTCGACGTCGTCCACCGGACGACGTCGTCCCGGCGCGGCGCGCCGGGACCGCTTCTCACCCCTCGATCTCTTCCCGCAGCATCTCCAGCGCCAACCACTCGTCCTCGGCCGCCCCGAGCGCCGCTTGTCGCTCCTCCACCGCCTTCGACACCTTGTCGAACCGCGCCGGATCGCGCGCGTAGAGATCGGGATCGGCGAGCATCTCGTGCAGCTTGGCGAGTTCCTTCTGCAACTTCTCGATCTTGCCCGGCAGGGTCTCCAGCGCGTGCTTCTCCTTGAACGAGAGCCGCCGCTTCTTCGCGACGTCCTCCACCGGACGCGCCGCCTTCTCCGCCTTGGGCGCGGCGTCCGGCTTCTCCACCCGCCGCGCCGCCACCCCGGCGCCGCGCTGCGCCACCATGTCGGAATAGCCGCCGGCGTAGTCGACCCAACGCCCCTCGCCCTCCGACATCACCACCGACGAGCACACCCGATCGAGGAAGTCGCGATCGTGGCTGACCACGATCACCGTGCCGGGATGATCGCCGAGCATCTCCTCGAGCAGATCCAGCGTCTCGAGATCGAGATCGTTGGTCGGCTCGTCGAGCACCATCAGGTTGGCGGTCCGCGCCAGCGCGCGTGCCAGCATCAACCGCCCGCGCTCGCCGCCCGACAGCACCGACACCGGCGTGTTGGCCTGCTCGGGGGTGAACAGGAAGTCCTTCATGTAGCCGATGACGTGGCGCATCTCGCCGCCGACCGAGACGTTGTCGCCGCTGCCGCCGGTCAGCGTCTCTTTGAGCGTCGCGTTCGGATCGAGCGCCTCGCGCTTCTGATCGAGCGTCACCATCTCGACGTTGGCGCCGATCTTCACCGTGCCCGCATCCGGCGCCAACCGTCCGGTCAAAAGCCCGAGCAGCGTCGACTTGCCCGCCCCGTTGGCGCCGACCACGCCGATGCGATCGCCGCGCGCGATGCGGATCGAGAAGTCGGTGACGATCGGCCGGTCGAAGCTCTTGGAGATCCCCTTCGCCTCGATCACCAGCTTGCCCGACTGCTCGGCCTCGGCGAGCGCCATCTTCACTTCGCCCTGCACCCGCCGCTCGGTCTTGCGCCGTTCCCTGAGCGCCCCGAGCTCGCCGAGCCGGCGTTGGTTGCGCTTGCGCCGCGCCGTCACGCCGTAACGCAGCCAGTCGAGTTCCATCGCGATCTTGCGATCGAGCTTGTGTCGCGCCGCTTCCTCCTGCTCGAGCAGGTCGTCGCGCCAGGATTCGAACTCGGAGAAGCCGCGATCCATCCGCCGCGTCCGGCCGCGATCGAGCCAGATCGTCGCCCGCGACAGGTTCTCCAGGAAGCGCCGGTCGTGCGAGATCAGCACCAGCGCCGAGCGCATCCCCTTAAGCTCGGACTCGAGCCATTCGATCGCCGGCAGATCGAGATGGTTGGTCGGCTCGTCGAGCAGCAGCACGTCGGGCTCCGGCGCCAGCACCCGCGCCAGCGCGGCGCGGCGGATTTCGCCGCCCGACAGCGTCTTCGGTTCCTCTTCGCCGTGGAGACCCAGGTCCTCGAGCAGCCGCAGCGCCCGATGCGGGTCGTCGGACGGGCCGAGCCCGGCCTCGACGTAGGCGAGCGTCGTCGCAAAGCCCGCGAGGTCCGGCTCCTGCGGCAGATAGCGGACGGTGACGCCACTCTGGACGACGCGCTCGCCGCCGTCGGCCTGCAGGATGTCGGCCGCCACCTTGAGCAGGGTCGACTTGCCCGAGCCGTTGCGCCCGACGAGACAGATGCGATCGCCCTCGTGCACCATCAGCTCCGCCCCCTCGAGGAGGGGCGAACCGCCGAAGGTGAGCGTGACGTCGCGCAGAGTGAGAAAGGGTGCGGCCATGGCGTCTCGCTTACCCGATCGGGGGGCGAAACGCCATGGCTGGAACGGCATCACACCACGTGTTCGGGACCGGGGAAGGCGCGCGCCTTGACCTCGTCGGCGTAGGCCTTCGCCGCCGCGTCGACGACGCCGGCGAGATCGGCGTATTTCTTGACGAACTTCGGGGTGAAGTCGGTGAACAGGCCGAGCAGGTCGTCGGTGACCAGCACCTGCCCGTCGCAGGCGGCGGAAGCGCCGATGCCGATGGTCGGGATCGAGATCGCTTGCGAGATCGCCGCCGCGACCTTCTCCACCGTCCCCTCGATCACCACCGAGAAGGCGCCGGCCGCCTCGACCGCGCGGGCGTCGGCGACCAGCCGGGCCGCCGCCGCTTCGTCGCGCCCCTGGGTGCGGAAGCCGCCGAGCGTGTTGACCGACTGCGGCGTCAGGCCGATGTGGCCCATCACCGGAATGCCGCGCCGGGTCAGGAATTCGATGGTCTCCGCCATCTCCACCCCGCCCTCGATCTTCACCGCCTGCGCCCCGGTCTCGGCCATGACGCGGGCCGACGAGCGATAGGCCTGCTCCTTGCTCTCCTGATAGGTGGCGAAGGGCAGATCGACGACGACCAGCGACCGCGACGAGCCGCGCACCACCGCGCCGGCGTGGGCGATCATCATGTCGAGGGTGACCGGCAGAGTCGAACCGAAGCCGTAGATCACCATACCGAGCGAATCGCCGACCAGCAGCAGGTCGACGTGCGGGTCGAGCAGCTTGGCCATCGGCGCGGTGTAGGCGGTCAGGCACACCACCGGGGTCTTGCCCTTGGCGGTGAGAATGTCGCGGACGGTGCGCCGCCGCACTTCACGTATGGCACTCATTTTCGAATACTCGACTGGTTTCGGGAGAAGGGCCGCCGACGCGGCCTCAACCGTTCTGGCCCCAGGCCGTCAGCGCCTCGCCGAGCGCGGCGTCGCCGGCGCCCGCCTTCTCGAGCGTCAGGATCGCCCGCCGGCCGGTCTCGTAGAGGATCGGCACGTCGATCCAGCCACGTTCCTTCAGGAGCTTGAAGTTGCGCTCCTTGTCGGCGTCCGCCGCCCCGAGCGCGATCCAGAAGAAGTTGTCGGCGACCTTGGCGGATGCCGCGTTGAGCGGATCGCCGCGCGACTGCTCGGTCGCCTTCATGATCAGCCCCGGCACGCCGGTGATCGCCTTGCCGTCGAAGTCCGGCGGCACCTGGAACTTGATCTCGACCAGATGGCTGGCCGGGAACGAGGCGTCGGCGTTCGGCCGCATCGACAGATTGACCACGATCTTGCGATCCGGGATCTCGGCCCGGATCCGCAGGATCACCGCGCCGTCCTTCGACGCGGTCGGGTCGGGCACCACCTGCCACACCACCTTGCCGGTGGTGATCTGCGCCTGCGCGCCGGCCTTGCCCTCCTCGTAGAGGATCGCCTTCTGCGCCACCAACGGCACCGCCTGCTTCGGCGGCGGCTGATCGGCGGCCTTGGCGGCGGCG
>JAAYVT010000366.1 GCA_012517025.1 Phyllobacteriaceae bacterium
CAGAACAGGCCCTCTTCCTTGGCGATGATCGCGGCATGGGTGCGATTGCGGGCGCCGATCTTTCGACACAGCGTCTTCACGTGCAGTTTGACCGTCACTTCCTGTAGATCGAGGGAGAGGGCGATCTCCTTGTTGGAATGGCCCTCGACGAGACCGCCGAGGACTTCCATTTCCCGCTTGGTGAGATTGGTGGCGAGCGGATTTTCCGGCGCATCCTCCTTCTCGGTCATGAACCGGATCGGGGCGTATTGCTCGCCCGCCGCCATGAAGCGGACGGCATGCACCAGCGACTTCGCCGGCAGGCTCTTGGGGACGAACCCGGCGGCGCCCGACGCCAAGACCTTCTCGGCGACGGCGCGGTTCGCGGTTCCCGAGATGATGCCGACCGGGCTGCCGAAATTCAGCGTCTTGGCCCGCGCCAAACCGTCGAGCCCGTCCATGCCGGGCATCCCCCAATCGAGCAGGACGAGGTCGAACGGCCCCTCCTTGGTGATGCGCTCGGCGGCCGCGGCGAAGTCGCCGACGACGACGATCTGCAGGCCGGGCTCCCGCGACAGGAAGGCGGCGATCGTGTCTCGAACCAGTTCGTGATCGTCGGCGAGCAGAATCTTCATCGTTTGACATCTCGATCGAGCCGCTGGCGTTCGACTTCGGTCGCTCTCTCGGACCCGCCGTTCCCCCTCCCACCGGAGCGCGGTCGCCGGAAGGCACGCGGCATCGACGGATCCTCGTCGACCACGCGTTCCGAGATCGCCGTCGGCGGCACCGCCTCGATACTCCGGTGACGCCTCACTGCGGAAGAGAGCCTACCATCTCTTCCTCGCAATTTCACCGCGATTGGGGATGGCGTACCTATCCGAAAGGATGGGGGTGCCGTGATTTCGCGACGGTGCTCGCCGAAAGGGTGCTCGACATCGCCTTCGGGAAATCCATTCGTCCACGGCATTCGGCTATTCATCGGTCACGAACTCAATTCGGAGGCCGAAACGATGATTTCGTCCAACACCATCGACGTCATGAACTACCAAATCTCTAACATGACGCGGAAGAAGGCGATAGAAGTTCTCGCGGATTCCGAGACGAGGACGGCATTCTTCCTCAATGCGCACTGCGTCAACGTGGCTTCGAAAGATCCGGTCTATCGGTGGGCGCTCGCCAAGGCCGATCGGCTGCTTCCCGACGGGATCGGGATGAAGATTGCGGCGCGGGCCGGCGGCGTTCGTCTCGCCGACAACCTCAACGGCACCGATCTGTTCGTGCCGCTCATCCGCGACGCCGCCGCGCGGGGGCGCTCGATCTTCTTCTTCGGCGCGGCGCCCGGCGTCGCCGAGGCGGCGGCCGCCAAGGCGGTCGAGCTCGCGCCGGGGCTGCGCGTCGCCGGATGCCGCGACGGCTACTTCACCTCCGGCGAGGAGGCGGGGATCGTCACGACCATCAATCGCAGCGGTGCCGACATCGTGCTGGTGGCGCTCGGCGTGCCGCGTCAGGAGATCTGGATCGCCCGCAATCGCCATCGCTTGGCCGCCGGTCTGGTGATGGGGGTCGGCGCGCAGTTCGACTTCTGGTCGGGCCGAGTTCGCCGCGCTCCGGCGATCGTGCGTCGGATGTCGTGCGAATGGGTGTGGCGCCTCGGGCTCGAACCCCGTCGCCTCGCCCGGCGCTATCTGATCGGCAATCCGGCGTTCCTCGCCCGGGTCGCGCGCCATGCGATCGGCGGCGCCGTCGCCGCGGAACCCGGACGCCCGCTCAAGCGGGTCCTCGATCTCGTCCTCGCCGGTTCGGCGGTGCTGGCGCTGTCGCCGGCGCTCCTCGCCATCGCGGCGGCGATCCGTGCGACCTCGCCCGGGCCGGTGCTGTTCCGTCAGGAACGCGTCGGGGAGGGCGGACGCCGCTTCACCATGTTGAAGTTCCGGTCGATGTGCGTCGACGCCGAGCGTCGCCTCGACGATCTGCGCCGGGTGAACACGCGCGACGGCGTCTGCCTCAAGGCGGCGGTGGATCCGCGCATCACTCCGGTCGGCCGGTTCCTCCGCCGGTTTTCGCTCGACGAGCTGCCGCAGCTCTTCAACGTGCTGCGCGGCGAGATGTCGATCGTCGGACCCCGGCCGGCGCTGCCGCGCGAGGTCGCGGCCTATCCGTCCGCGGCGATGGAGCGACTGGTGCCGCGTCCCGGCCTGACCGGGGTGTGGCAAGTGTCGGGGCGCGCCGACGTCGGCTTCGACAAGATGGTCGGAATGGACGTCGCCTATGGGCGTTCGCGTTCGCTTCTGCTCGACGTCGCCCTGATCGGGCTCACCGTCAGAGCCGTGTTCGGTGGTCGCGGCGCCTATTGAAACGAGCGACGCACCACCGCCACAGACCGGTGAAGCGATCTTCGCGAAACACCGGCATCCCCTGTGCCTCGCCGGCTCCTCGGCCTCCCCGGTTCGCCCTCGGGGATCGCCGTCGAGCCGGCGCTTTCTTTTGTGGGTGAGCGCGGGGTCTGGCCCGGCCGTCGAGCGCTCGGAGAGTGCAAACGACGACGCCCGATCCGGGGATCGGGCGTGGGGCATTCGGGCGAACGACGGCGGAGAAGGGGCGTTCACGCCATCCGCAACAGCGCGCCGAGCAGGGCGGCGTCGTCGCTGGGGACGTCGAGGGTGACGGTCGCCGAGGCGTGGCGGCGGCCGTGGGGAAACAGCGCCACGTCCAAGGTACGTTCGGCGTGGACGTCGAAGGCCGGACGCCCCGCCAAGGCGCCGGCGAGGGCTTCGGCGAGATCGACGCCGATGCGGTCGCCGAGATGGCTGATCTGGATCGGACGCGGATTGCACTCGAGCAGAAGCGGGCGACCGGTCGCGCGGTCCAGCACGAAGTCGAAGCCGACGAAGCCGGAGACCCCGGTCGCGGCGATCAGCCGTCGTGCCGCTTCTTCCATCGCCGGATGCGAGGTGATCTCGACGACGCTGCTCGGGCCGTTCGGCGACAGCGTGCGCATCGTCGATCCGGAGAAGGCGGCGAGCATCCGTCCGCGGATCGCCACGGCGGCGACCATCATGGAGGGGCCGTCGACGGCGGCCTGCACGTCGATCGGGGTGGCGACCGGGTACCAGTCGCGATCGAGCAGACGGCGGGCGAGACGGCGCATCGCGGAGGGTCGTCGCTCCGTCATCCGCCGCATCGCCGCGGTGACGGCGTCGGCGTCGCGGCAGGCGACGACGCCGAGCCCGGCCCAGCCGAACGACTGCTTCAGATAGACCGGCCAACCGAGGCGCTCGGCCGCCTTCGCGGCCGCCTCGACGGTGTCGACGGTGACGCCGTCGGGGGTGGCGACGTCGAGACGACGGGCGAGCGCCAGGGTCTCGCTCTTCAGGAGCAGAGCGTCGAAGCGATCCGGACGACCCAAGGAGTCGATCAGGACGCGGACCTGCCGAGTGGTCAGACGGCGGCATCCTCCGTCGTGCGCGGCGCGGCGCACCAGCGCCTGCAGGCAGGCGACGGCGCGCTCGTCGCAGGGCATGACGAGGCACGGATCACAGGCGGTCATCGCGGACGCCAGGGTCTGCTCGAAGCGACGGAGCGCGGTCACGGCGCCGAGCGGGAAGACCCGATCGAGGAAGCGTGTGGCGGCGAGCGCGTCGTCGCGTCGGCACAGCGCGTGGACGCGCAGGCCGGCCTTCGCCAGCGCGCGCGGCAATCGGGCCGGACCGCATCGTCCGACTTCGAACGACACCATCAGGATCGAGGGGCGGCCGCCGGCACTCGGGAAAAACATGGTGAAGTCCTCACCTCGGACGGATGACGGAAAGTCCCGAAGACGTACTGCGAGTTCGCGCCTCGGCGGGGTGGCCGACGGCGACAGGTCCCGCTTTCCACATGCGTCGCTGCGGCGGTGGACGACTTCGCGTCCGCTCCGCATACGGCGACGCGGGGCTCATGCCGGCTCGCCCTCGGCCCAGGCGGCCTCGGCGGCGGGGGCCGCCGAGGCCTTTGCGGGCGCGAGGAGAGCCTTGATCCGACGCCGCCAAGCCGGCGGCAGGCTGCGGCGCAACCGGTCGCGGCCGATCGCCAGCGCTTCGGCGCCGGCGCGCAGGGCGAGGACCACCCGTCCGCGCGCGCCGTTGGCGATCTCCCAGCGCACGACGGTTTCGCCGCCGGTCGCCCAGATCTGCTTGTAGGGCTCGTCGCCGATGCGGAAATCGTAGTCGAGACCCTCGGCGACGCACCAGGCGAAGCAGTCGGCGAGCAGCAGATTGCCGGGGGCGAGGGTCTGAAAGGCGGGGTCGTAGACGGTGACGAAGCCTTCGAAGCGGCGACGGTCGACGCAGCCGATCTTCACCGCGACGAAGCGATCGTCGAGCGTGCAGGCCATCACCTCGAGCCGGCCGCAGGCCCCGGCGCGACCGACCTGCGCATGCAGGAAGGCGCGATATTCGGCGGTCGCCAGGAACGGATTCGCCTCGCCCTTGCGCCGTAACCACTCGATCTTCCGGGCGATCGCCCAGTCGACGGCGCGGCGGGCGGTGTCGACGTCGTCGACGAAGCCGCCGGCGAAGCGGCCGCGCGCCTCGAAATGACGCCGGCGCCGGCCGAGCTCGTTGCGCAGCTTGGCGGGGAGCGCGCGAAGATG
>JAAYVT010000367.1 GCA_012517025.1 Phyllobacteriaceae bacterium
CCCGAGACGAACCATCAGAGAGCAGTCATGAAGTCCACCACACCACGGATCCAGGGCATCATTCCGGTCATGCTGACGCCGTTTCTCGACGACGGCCGCATCGACTACCCGGGTCTCGGCCGCCTGATCGAATGGTACCTCGCCCACGGCGCGGACGCCCTGTTCTCGGTGTGCCAATCGAGCGAGATGATGTTCCTCACCCTCGAGGAGCGGGTCGCGATCGGGCGCTTCGTCGTCGAACACGTCGCCGGCCGGGTCCCGGTGGTGGTGTCCGGCCACGTCTCCGACGATCTCGACGCCCAGATCGCCGAGCTCACCGCGATGGCCGGCGTCGGTGCCGACGCGCTGATCCTCGTCACCAACCATCTCGACCCGAACCGCGAGGGCACCGTCGCCTTCCGCCACACCCTCGACACGCTGCTCGCCCGCCTGCCTTCCGAGATCCCGCTCGGCCTCTACGAGTGCCCGGCGCCCTACCGCCGGCTGCTGAGCGACGAGGAACTCGACTTCTGCGCCCGGCACGGTCGCTTCATCATGCTGAAGGACGTCAGTTGCGATCTGCCGACCGTCGAGCGCCGGCTCGCGCTCACCGCCGGCACGCCGTTGCGCATCCTCAACGCCAACGCCGCCATCGCCTGGGAGGCGATGAAGGCCGGGGTGCCGGGGTTCGACGGCGTCTTCACCAACTTCCACCCCGATCTCTACAAGTGGCTGCTGGTGCACGGCCGGGCCCATCCCGCCGTCGCCGAGGAGCTCGACACCTTCCTGGTGCTGGCGGCGGTGTCCGAGTGCCTCGGCTATCACGCCCTCGCCAAGATCCATCACCAGCGCCTCGGCACCTTCGCGAGCATCCGCTGCCGCGCCATCGACTACGACGTGCGCGAACGGTTCTGGGCGCTCGACGCCGTCCTCGACCGCATCGTCGAGGGCACCGAACGCTGGCGCGCCCGCCTCGCCGCCCTGTGAGGAGAGAGGCGACGACGGCGCCGCGATCGCCCGCCATCGCGCCCGCCGACGCCCCGCCTTCGGAAAAAAACGACGCATTCGCCATCCTCGAGGAGGCTCCGCCATGTCCCATCATCGTCTCGCGGCCCGCATGAGCGTCATCGGCGCCTCGCCGACCGCCGAGATTTCCAACAAGGTCCGGTCGCTGCGCGCCGCCGGGTTCGACGTCGTCAATCTCGGCGAGGGCGAGCTCGACTTCGCCACCCCGGAGGCGATCGCCGACGCCGGCGTCGCCGCCATTCGCGGCGGCGACACCAAGTACACCGCCGTCGGCGGCACCGCGAAGCTCAAGGCGGCGATCGTCGACAAGTTCCGCAACGAGAACGGCCTCGTCTACGAGCCGAACCAGGTGATCGCCGGCGCCGGCGCCAAGCAGCTGATCTTCAACGCCTTCTTCGCGACGCTGGAGGCAGGCGACGAGGTCGTGGTGCCGGCGCCCTACTGGGTCTCCTATCCCGACATGATCCGCCTCGCCGGCGGCACACCGGTGGCGGTTCCGACCCGGCGCGAGGACCGCTGGATCCTCCGGCCCGAGGATCTCGAGAAGGCGATCACCCCGAGGACCCGCTGGCTCATCCTCAACTCGCCGAACAACCCGACCGGGTCGCTCTATTCGGCGGCGGAGGTGAAGGCGCTGACCGACGTGCTGCTGCGCCACCCCGACGTCCTGGTGATGTCCGACGACATCTACGAGCACGTCCTCTATCGCGGCACCTTCGCCACCCCGGCCGCCGTCGAGCCGGCCCTCTTCGACCGCGTCCTGACCATCAACGGCATGTCCAAGGGCTATTCGATGACCGGTTGGCGCCTCGGCTTCGCCGGCGGGCCGGCGTGGCTGATTTCGGCGATGGAGGTGCTGCAGTCGCAGAGCACCGCCCACCCCTCCTCGATCAGTCAGGCCGCGGCGGTCGCCGGCCTGAACGGCGGCCATCCGTTCATGGAGGGCTGGCTGAAAGTGCTGAAGGAACGGCGCGACGTGATGATGGAAATGATCGCGGCGACCGACGGCCTCGAGGCCGACGAACCGGAAGGCGCGTTCTATCTCTTCGCCGACTGCGGCGGCCTGATCGGGCGGCGCACGCCGACCGGCGAGGTGCTGGCCGACAGCCTCGACGTCGCCACCCATCTCCTCGAGGCGGCGCACGTCGGCGTCGTTCACGGCGAGGCCTTCGGTACGCCGGCTCACATTCGTTTCGCCTACGCGGTCGACACCGCGGTGCTGCGCCGCGCCTGCGCTCGCGTCAGCGAGGCCGTCGCCAAGCTGCGGCGGTGAGGCGACTTCCCTTTCGGATGGACGACGGCGAGCGCCGCCCATCCGACGATTCGATCAGGAAGAGAAACGGTCTCGGGCACGAAACCGAGCACGAACGACGGAGAAGGACGATGAACAAGGGTCTTCTGGTGGCGGCTCTCGGCATGGCCGCGTTGGGGTCGACGATTTCGGGCGCCGACGCGTCCACCCTGAGCGACGTCAAGGCGCGCGGCGTACTGCGCTGCGGCGTGAACAGTGGTCTGGCCGGCTTCGCCTCGCCCGACGACAAGGGTCAGTGGGCCGGCTTCTCCGTCGACTACTGCAAGGCGATCGCCGTCGCCGTCCTCAGCGATCCGAGCAAGGTCAAATACGTGCCGCTGACCTCGAAGGAGCGCACCCCGGCGCTGCAGTCCGGCGAGGTCGACCTGCTGTCGCGCGAGACCACCTGGACGATCAGCCGCGACACCGCGTCGGGCTTCAGCTTCCGGCCGGTCAACTACTACGACGGCCAGGGCTTCCTGGTGCGCAAGGACCTCGGCGTCAAGTCGGCGCTGGAGCTGAACGGCGCCTCGATCTGCCTGCAGACCGGCACCACCACCGAACTGAACGTCGCCGACTATTTCCGCGCCCATGGCGTCAAGTACGAACCGATCGTCTTCGAGAAGCAGGAAGAAGTCGACGGCGCCTATGCCGCCGGCCGCTGCGACGTCTACACCACCGACCAGTCGGCGCTCTACGCGCTGCGTCTGACGCTGAAGGACCCGGCCAATCACGTCGTCCTGCCGGAGATCATCTCCAAGGAGCCGCTCGGACTGGTGGTCCGCCAGGGCGACGCCCAATGGTTCAACATCGTCAGCTGGGTGCACTACGCGCTGGTCACCGCCGAGGAAGACGGCATCACCCAGGCCAACGTCGAGGAGATGAAGAAGTCGGCCAATCCCGAGATCCGCCGGTTCCTCGGGGTCGAGGCGGGCAGCACGATCGGCGTCGATCTCGGCGTCGACAACGCCTGGGCGGCGAACATCGTCAAGGCGGTCGGCAACTACGGCGAGGTGTTCGAACGCAACCTCGGCCAGCACAGCCCGCTGAAGATCGACCGCGGCCTCAACGCGCTGTGGACCAAGGGCGGCCTGCAGTACGCTCCGCCGGTCCGCTGAGACCGCATCGACGCGAGGAGACGGCGTGCCGCTTCTCGCGTCCTTCCGGGCGGCGTTCGGACCGGGAGACGACGGGGACATCGCGACCCGCCGCCGACGCCGCACCGAAGCGAGGGCCGCCGCGATCGCGGCGGCCCCGACATCGTGAGGAACCGCATCCATGGTCGACGATCGCGCCATTGCCGCCGGGAGGCAGAACGGGGTTCGCAGCCGGCTGAACGATCCGAAGATTCGCGGCATCGTCTATCAGATCCTGCTGATCCTGGTGATCGCCGCGGCGGTCTCCTGGTTCGTCGACAACACCATCGACAACCTGCGGCGCTCGAACATCGCCTCGGGCTTCGGCTTTCTCGCCGGGCGCGCCGGCTTCGACATTTCCGAGACGCTGATCCCCTACTCCAGCGATTCGACCTACGGGCGGGCGCTGGTGGTCGGGTTCCTCAACATGCTGTTGGTCGCGGCGATGGCGATCGTCGCCTCGACCGTCGTCGGCTTCCTGGTCGGCATCGGCCGGTTGTCGAACAACTGGCTGGTGGCGAAACTCGCCACCGTCTACGTCGAGATCTTCCGCAACATCCCGCCGCTGCTGATCGTGTTCTTCTGGTATGTCGGGGTGATCTCGCTCTTGCCGCAAGTGCGTCAGGCCTTCGCCCTGCC
>JAAYVT010000368.1 GCA_012517025.1 Phyllobacteriaceae bacterium
CGCCTGATCTCGCTGATCGTCCTGGTGCTGCTCTGGCAGGCGGCGGCGAACCTCCTCGCCTCCCCCGATCTGCCGTCGCCGGCGGCGGTGGCGCGTTTCATCGCGTCGGTCGCCGCGAGCGGCGATCTCGCCCGCCACCTCGGCGCCACTCTCGCCCGCGTCGCCGCCGCCTTTGCGCTCACCATGATCGTCGGCAAGGCGATCGGCGTGGCGCTCGGCCGCTCTCCCCGCGCCGACCTGTTCTTCGACGGCTGGCTGATCGTCGCGCTCAACCTGCCGGCACTGCTGGTCGCCGTCCTCGCTTACGTCTGGCTCGGGCTGACCGACACGGCGGCGGTGCTGGCGGTGGCGATCAACAAGATTCCCTCGGTCGCGGTGACCCTGCGCGAGGGCGCCCGCAGCCTCGATCCGGCGCTCGACGAGATGGCGACCGCCTTCCGCTTCGGCCCGATGCGACGGCTGCGCCACGTCGTCCTGCCGGCGCTCGCCCCCTTCGCGGTGGCGGCGGCGCGCAACGGGCTCGCCATGGTGTGGAAGATCGTCCTGTTCGTCGAGCTGCTCGGCCGCCCGAACGGCATCGGCGCGGCGATCCACACCGCCTTTCAACTCTTCGATCTGACCGCCGTCGTCGGCTGGTCGACCGCCTTCGTCGCGGTCGTCCTCGCCGTCGAACACCTCGTCCTCGAACCGATCGATCGTCATGTCGGCCGCTGGCGCAACCGTTGATCTCCGCCTCCGCGAGAAACGTCTCGGCCGCGACGGACGCGGACGCGCGGTGCTGGCCGAGGTGACGATCACCGTCCCACCGGGCGGCTGCCTCGCCGTCATGGGCCCGTCCGGGGTCGGCAAGACGACACTGTTGCGCGTCCTCGCCGGTCTCGACGACGCCTTCCTCGGCACCCGCGCGCCGATCACCGGAGCGCTCGGCATGGTGTTCCAGGACTTCCGTCTGCTGCCCTGGCGCACCGTCCGACAGAATCTGGCGCTCGCCGCGCCGGCCGCATCGACGGCGGCGCTGGAGGCCACCCTCGCCCGCTGCCGGGTCGAGCCGGCGCTGTTCGACCGGTTCCCCGAGACCCTGTCGCTCGGCGAGCGGCGACGCGTCGCCCTCGCCCGCGCCCTCGCCGTCGCCCCGGCGCTGCTCGTCCTCGACGAGCCGCTCGTCTCGCTCGACGAGGCGACCGCCGCCGACCTGCGCGCCGTCCTCGCCGAGACCCTCGCCTCGGGGACGACCACGGTGGTGCTGGTCGATCACGATCTCGAACAGGCGCTGCGGCTCGCCGACCGGATCGTCCGGCTGGAGGGCGCCCCGGCGACGATCGCCCACGCCGCCGTCCTCGATCGCCGCCGCGAAACGCGCGACGCCGCCTGGCTGGCGGCCGAGGCGGCGTCGTTGCGGAGCCGAGGGTTCTGAACCGCGCGACGCGGGCCGGACGGGAGCTCAGCGCCCCCGCCAACGGATCGGTGCGTCGCCTTCGGCGGCCGCCTCGGCGGCGGCCCGCGCCGCGATCGTCGCGTGCATCGGCGAGAGATGGCAGGCCGGATCGGTCGCCGCGGCGTCGCCGGCGAGCGCCAGCGCCTGACAACGGCAGCCGCCCCAATAGATCTCCTTGCGGGCGCAGGACGAACACGGCTCGGGCATCCAGTCGGTACCGCGATAGGCGCGGAAGGCGGGGTTCGCCTCCCATATCTCGGCGAGCGCGTGGTCCCGCACGTTCCAGAACTCGAGCCCCGGGATGGTCTCCGCGGCGTGGCAGGGCAGCACCTTGCCGGACGGGGTGACGTTGAGCGAGCGCCGCCCCCAGCCGCCCGAACAGGGCTTCGGATGACGGGCGTAGTAGTCCGGCAGCACCATGTCGATCACCAGCCGGCCCTCGAGCCGCGCCCGTGCCGCCTCGACCACCGCGATCGCCGCATCGACGGCGGCGCGCGTCGGCATCAAGGCGGCGCGATTGGCGAGCGCCCAGCCGTAATACTGGGTGTGGGCGACCTCCAGCCGCCGCGCCCCGAGCTCGACCGCCAAATCGATCAGATCGCCGACTTCGGCGACGTTGCCGCGATGGACGACGGCGTTGACGGTGAGCGGCAGACCGGCGGCCGTGACCATCGCCGCCACCGCCCGCTTGCGCGCCCAGCCGCCGTCGTAGCCGCCGAGCCGGTCGTTGGTGCTCGGGTTCGCCCCCTGGAAGGATAGCTGGACGTGATCGAGCCCGGCCTCGACCAGGGCCGAAAACAGCTTCTCGGAGACGCCGACACCGGAGGTGATCAGGTTCGAATAGATCCCGACGTCGCGGCAATGCCGGGTCAGTTCGACGATGTCGCGCCGCGCCGTCGGCTCGCCGCCGGAGAGATGGACGTGCAACACGCCCATCGCGGCGGCTTCCGACAGCACCCGTTTCCAGGTCTCGGTGTCGAGCTCGCTCTCGCG
>JAAYVT010000369.1 GCA_012517025.1 Phyllobacteriaceae bacterium
CCACCGGCGTGCCGGCCTTGCGCAACAGGTCGAGGGTGCGGGCGCGGGTGATGCCGGCGAGATAGGGGCCGTTGGCGGTCGGCGTCATCGCCACCCCGTCCTTCACCATGAAGACGTTGGCGGAGGCGAGCTCGGCGACGTTGCCGAGCATGTCGAGCACCATCGCGTTGTCGAAGCCGCGATCGCGCGCCTCGCGGGCGGCGCGCGCGTTGTTCGGGTAGAGGCAACCGGCCTTGGCGTTGGTCGGCATGCATTCGATCGTCGGCCGACGGAACTTCGACAGCGTCACCGACAGACCGGTCGGCTCGATCATCGGCGCGTCCCACAGCGTCAGCGCGAAGCGGGTGGAGGCCGGATCGGCGCCGATCACCAGGGTCGGGTCGTCGTGCTCGCCCCAATCGCTCGGGCGGATGTAGAGCGCGGTGTCGCGGTCGAACCGCTTCACGCCCTCGAGCGCCAGCTCCAGGATCTCCTCGTCGCGCATCGTCGGGGCGAGCCCGACCGCCCGCGCCGAGCGGTTGACGCGGGCGCAGTGCAGATCGAGATCCGGCGTCACCCCCTCGAAGGCGCGGGCGCCGTCGAAGACCGAGGTGCCGAGCCAGAACGCATGACTGCGCGGGCCGATCAGCGGCGGGTTGCCCTCCAGCCATTCGCCTTCGTACCAAGTCCAGGTCTTCGGAACGGACGTACCGTGCGCCATCGTCTCGCCTCTCGATCGTTCGGAACGGGAAGTGGCCATGCTATTCTGTGACGATCGTACAGGAAAGGGGGGTCGCGGCGCATGACCGCTCTGCGGCGCCGGGGTGGACGGCGGCGCGACGCGGTGTTCGCCCGCTTCCGCCGATCGGACGGTTCCCTCCGACCGGCAATCGGTTCATTGTCCTGACTTCGACCCACGGAGCGACGCATGGCCCACGCGATCTACGTCTTCGACGGCTACGGAACCCTCTTCGACGTCCACGCCGCGGTGCGCCGGCACGCCGACACGGTCGGTCCGGAAGGGCAGCTGTTGTCGGCGTTGTGGCGCGCCAAGCAGCTCGAATATTCGTGGATGCTGACGATGATGGGGCGCTATCGCGACTTCTGGTCGCTGACCGAGGAGGCGCTCGACTACGCGTTCGATCGGGTGCCCGAAGCCAATCGGGCGTCGCGGACGGCGCTGCTCGACGCCTATTGGAAGTGCGACGTCTTCTCCGACGTGCCGGAGGTGCTGAAGCAGCTGAAGTTGCGCGGCGCCAAACTCGTCGTGCTGTCGAACGGCACCACCGCGATGCTGGAGGCGGCGTGCCGGTCCGGCGGCATCGACGACGTCGTCGACGAGATCATCTCGGTCGAGGAGGTGAAGGTCTACAAACCCGATCCGCGCGTCTACGACCTCGTCACCACCCGCCACCGCTGTTTCCCGGACGTGGTGTCGTTCCAGTCGTCGAACCGCTGGGACGCCGCCGGGGCGACCGCCTTCGGCTTCCGCTCGGTGTGGATCAACCGCAACGCGCTGCCCGAGGAATACCACGACTTCCGACCGGCGGCGGTGCTGCCGAGCCTCGACGGTCTCTTGACGCTCGGCTGAGGCCGAGACGACGAAATCCGGCTTCGGAACCCATCCAGAGCTCCGAAGTCGGATCTTTCCGCGCGAAGGCGAACATCCGCCCCAAGGACGGCGACGGTTACGGCAGGGGAGACGGGTCTCCCTGCCGTGAACCGCGTTCGAGACGGCCTGCCGTCAGTATTTGGCGAAAACCGCCGGAGCCGGCCCGCCGAACAGGTAGCTGACGCCGACCCGCACCACGTCGGCACGAACCGCGTGTTCGAAGCCGAAGGAGCCGCCGCCGGCCGAGGTCGCGGTGTGGCTCTGCTTGCCGAAGTCGTAGTGATCGTATTCGACGCGGGCGACCCAATTGTCGGCCAGGGCATATTCCAGACCGCCACCGACCGTCCAACCGGCCTTGAAGGTGGTGCGCGAGGTGCCCGACACCAGGGTGGTTCCGATCGGATCCGGGTCGATGAACGAGGTCTTCAGGTTGGCGAAGGCGACGCCGCCCTTGCCGTAGACCAACAGCAGATCCATCGGGGTCACGCCCACGCGCGCCGTCAGAGCGGTGTAGAAGTCGGTACGGATCGAAGCGCGGCTGTCGTCGGCGCTGCGAGTGCCGACGTAGGCCGGATACTGGGCACCGCCGTCGAGACCGAGCCATCCGAGCTCGGCTTCCGCGCCGACCACGAACATGTCGTATTGGAGGTTGTAACCGGCATGGAGGCCGAAGATGCCGCCGTCGGGATGATAGGAGAAGGAGCTGCCGAGGCTGTTGTAGCCGTTCTGGTCGGTGACCTTGGACCAACCCCAGGCGTAGCCGGCGCTGCCGCCGACATAGGCTCCAGTCCACGAGAAGGCCGCCGCCGAGGCCGGCGCGGCGACCGGCGCAGCCTTCATGGACATGTCGGCCGCCGACGCGGAGCCGACGAGCAACGCCGAAACGGCGAGCGCGGTGAAAGTGAGACGAGACATTGGACCCTCCCGACGGTGTTTCCGGAATGTTTATAGCACGACGCCGGTGCCGACGCCGTGGGTCTCCCTCGATTGCAACGAATGAATCCGCTCGTGTTGCGATTCTACCACTTTCCGGTGCTGACATATGACCTGACATTTTATGCGAGCAAGGCAATACCGTCACCGGCCGGGACCGGCGTTTCCGGTTCACGACACGGACATCGTCGTGCCCTCATGTGCGCAGACCCACACGCGATCGCTCGACAAGACCCGTCGCCGGAGGCATGAGGAGAGCGCGAGGAGCGGAGATGGACATGACGGACGCGAAGGCGATCTCGAAGACCGCATCGGAAGCCCTCGGGGGGCTCGCCGAGACCTTGCCCGGGCTCGTCTTCGGCTACGCCTTCGACGACGACGGCCGCGCCACTCTGCTGACCCCGTCGAACCTCACCGCCGCGACGACGGGGCGCGTCGGCTGGACGTGGCTGCACTTCAACCTCGCCGACAACCGCGCCCGCGACTGGATCGACAACCACGTCACGCTGCCGGAGGCGGCCAAGGAGCTGCTGCTCGAGCCGGACGATCACCTGCGACTGTCGGCGGAGGACGACGCCCTGATCGGCGTCTTCGCCGACTTCCGCCGCGATCTGACCCGCGGCACCCAGGACATCGCCCATCTGAAGTTCGCCCTGGACGGCCGCCTGCTCGTCACCGGCCGGCGCCAGTCGCTGCAGTCGATCGAGGATCTGCGGCGAGCATTGGCACGTGGCGAGGCGATGGAGAGCGGCGAGCAGCTGCTCGAATGGATCTTCGATCGGTTCGCCGATCAGGTGACGGCGATGAACAAGGAGATCGCCGAGAAGCTCGAGGTGATCGAGGAGCGGGTGGTCGACGACACCGTCGATCCGGAGGATCTGCGCGTCGGCCCGATCCGCCGCGCCGCGCTGCGGATGAACCGTCAGGTCGGCGCCCTGCGCATCCACTTCGCCGCTCTCGTCGACAACCCCGAGCGCGATCTGCCCGACGACGTCTTCGCCATGACCGAGCGAGTGGCGCTGCGCCTCACCACCGTCGCCCGCGACATCGAGGCGATCCAGGAACGGGCGCGGATCATCCAGGAAGAAGCGACCGCCAAATCGGCCGACCACATGAACCGCCAGCTCTCGACGCTGTCGGCGTTGACCGCGTTGTTCCTGCCGGCGACGTTGGTCACCGGGCTGTTCGGCATGAACACCCACGGCCTGCCCTTCGACGATCACGACCAGGGCTTCTGGATCGCCTCCTTCGTGGCGCTGTGCGGCTCGGGGATCGTCTACGTCATCCTGCGCCGGCTCGGCATCATGAAGTGAGGGCGCGCTCAAGATCCGCCTGGACCTCGGCGGCGAGGTCGCAGTCGAGATCGAGCCAGACCAGCCCGGGAACCGCGACCGCCCCCACGTTCGACGCCACCACCACCGCGAGGCTCGGCGCGGCGGGATCGTCGTCGTCGCGACGCATCGAGATCCGCCCCCGATCGGCCAACGCCGTCGCCGCCTCGGCGAGCGCCACCACCGCCGCGAGCGGATCGTCCCCCGCCGGCAACCGCCACCAGAACCAGATCCGCGACTGCGCCCCGAGCTTGTCGTAGGGCTCCGAGCCGGAGCGCACGACCTCGACGCCGGCCGGCACGAGCAGCCGGGCGAGGATCGCCCGCGCCCCCGCCTCGTCGGGGGCGTCGAGGATCGCCGCACCGGTGGCGATCGGCCCGTCCGGCCGCGCCGCGTCGCTCACGCCAGCTTCTTCAGGATCCGCGCCCACGAGCGCGTGCCCTTGTGGAAGCTCTCGAGGTCGTACTTCTCGTTCGGCGAATGGATGCGATCGTCGCCGAGGCCGAAACCGACGAAGAGCGTCGGCATGTTCAGGAGCCGAGCGAAGGCGTCGCCGACCGGGATCGAGCCCCCGGCGCCGATCAGCAGCGCCTCGACGCCCCATTCCTCGGTCAGCGCGTCGCGGGCGCTCGCCAGCCACGGGCTGTCGAACGGCATCGAGAAGCCCGGCGAACCGCCGTGCGGATGGAACTCGACGGTGGCGTCGGGCGGCAGCATCTCGCGCACCCGGGCCTGGAAGGCGGCGCGGATCTTCGCCGGATCCTGGTGCCCGACGAGACGGAACGACACCTTCGCCGAGGCTTTCGCCGGCAGCACCGTCTTGAAGCCGTCGGCGGTGTAGCCGCCGACGATGCCGTTGAACTCGCAGGTCGGCCGCGCCCAGATCTGCTCGAGGATCGAGCGCCCCGCCTCACCCGCCGGCGTCTTCAGACCGACCGGACGCAAGAAGCTCTCCGCGTCGCGGCCGAGCGCGTCCCAGGAGGCGACGACGTCGGCCGGCGTCTCGTCGACCCCGTCGTAGAAGCCGGGCAGCGTGACGCGACCGGTGTCGTCGTGCAGCGAGGCGAGGATCTTGGCGAGCAACCGGATCGGGTTCCAGGCCGGGCCGCCGAACGAGCCGGAATGGAGATCGCGATCGGCGCAGGAGATCGTCACCGCCTCGCCGACCAGACCGCGCAGCGACGTCGTGATCGCCGGCCGGCCGCGCGCCCACATGTCGGTGTCGCAGACCAGCGCCATGTCGTGCGAAAGCTCGGCCGCGTTGGCCTTCAGGAACGGTTCGAGCGAGGGCGATCCGCTCTCCTCTTCGCCTTCGAGCAGCACCGTGACCTTGACCGGCAGGCGGCCGTCCTCGGCCAGCAGCGCCCGCATCGCCTCGAGGAAGGTCACCACCTGGCCCTTGTCGTCGGCCGAGCCGCGTCCAGTGATCACCTTCACCCCGTCGCGCTCCTCGATCTTCGGATCGAACGGATCGGCGGACCAGAGGTTCAGCGGATCGACCGGCTGGACGTCGTAATGGCCGTAGAACAGCACGTGCTTGTCGGGGTTCTCGACCGCCCCGGTCCAATGCGCCACCACCACCGGGTGCATCGGCGTCTCGCGCAGCGAGGCCTCGAAGCCCATCTCGGCGAGGGCGGCGACGAAGGCCTCGCCGGCGCGGCGGACGTCGTCCTTGAAGGCCGGATCGGCCGAAATCGACTTCAACCGCAACACGGCGAAGAGGCGCTCGAGGCTCGCGGGCAAGTCGGCGTCGATGCGATCGAGGACGCGCGAAAGAGACATGGGAGAGGTTCCGATCAACGTTTGAGGAGCGAGCCGAGGACGCCTCGGACGAGCGCGTTGGTGATCTCGCGGCCGGCGGTCGAGGCGGCGGAGCGCACGGCGGACTTCGCGGCCGCTTCGATGATCGTCTGCGAGCGGGGACCGCCGGTCCGCATCGAGGCGACGCCGCCGACCGTCGACAGAATGCCGCCGAGCACGCCGTCGAGGAAGCCGCCGCCGGAGGGAGCCGGGTTGCTCCCACCGGGTTGCGCCGGATTGGACACGACCTTGCCGCGCAGCTTCTCGAAGGCCGATTCGCGATCGACCGCCTCGTCGTATTTGCCGGCGAGCGGCGAGGTGTTGACCAAGGTGGCGCGCTCGTCCGGCTTCAGCGGCCCGACCCGCGCCTCGGGCGGCCGCACGAAGGTGCGCTGGACGATCGAGGGCACGCCCTTGCCGTGCAGCATCGAGACCAGCGCCTCGCCGACGGCGAGCTCGGTGATCGCCTCGGCGGTCGAGAACGCCGGGTTCTGCCGGAAGGTCTCGGCGGCGGCGCGCACCGCCTTCTGTTCGCGCGGGGTGAAGGCCCTGAGCGCGTGCTGGACGCGATTGCCGAGCTGGGCGGAGACGCTGTCGGGCACGTCGAGCGGGTTCTGGGTGACGAAATAGACGCCGACCCCCTTGGAGCGGATCAGTCGCACCACCTGCTCGATCTTCTGCAACAGCGCCGGCGGCGCCTCGTCGAACAGCAGATGGGCCTCGTCGAAGAAGAACACCAACTTCGGCTTTTCCGCGTCGCCGATTTCCGGCAGCTCCTCGAACAGTTCGGAGAGCAGCCACAAAAGGAAGGTCGAATAGAGCCGCGGGTTCGGCATCAGATCGTCGGCGGCGAGGATGTTGACGCGGCCGCGCCCCTGCGCGTCGGTCGCCATCAGATCGGCGATGGCGAGCGCCGGCTCGCCGAAGAAGGCGTCGCCGCCTTGTTGCTCGAGCACCAACAGCTGCCGCTGGATCGCCCCGACCGAAGCCTTCGAGACGTTGCCGTAGTCGACCGTCAACTCGTCGGCGCGCTCGGCGACGTGGCCGAGCACGGCGCGCAGATCCTTCAGATCGAGGAGGAGCAGACCCTCCTCGTCGGCGAGCTTGAAGACGATGTTGAGCACGCCCTCCTGGACGTCGTTGAGCCCCATCAGACGGGAAAGCAGCAGCGGCCCCATCTCCGAAATGGTGGCGCGCACCGGATGACCCTGCACCCCGAAGACGTCCCAATAGACGGTGGTGAAGCGCTTCGGCTCCCAATCGGCGAAGCCGATGTCGGTGCAGCGCTTGGCGATCCAATCCTTCTCCTCGCCCTTGGCGCCGATGCCGGAAAGGTCGCCCTTGACGTCGGCGGCGAAGACCGAGACGCCGGCCTCCGCTAGCCCCTCCGCCAGCACCTGCAGGGAGACGGTCTTGCCGGTGCCGGTGGCGCCGGTGATCAGGCCGTGGCGGTTGGCGAGCTTCAGCTCCAGCCATTCGTCCTCGACGCTCTTGCCCAACCAGACGCCGCCGTCGATCCGCATCGCGCTCTCACCTCCGTGTCGGAGCTCTCTCTATAGGCCGGGCGCGGAGGCTTGGAAACCGACGCTCAGGTCTCACCCTCGGCGTGCGGCGCCGGCGGCCTTGTCCGCCGCCCCGCGACGTGGCACGGTCCGCCGCCGTCGGATTTCCGGGTGGCTCGCCGGGGCGATCGTGCCGGCGAGAGGAATGCGACGCGAGGATCGCGAGCCGAAGACGGCCGCGATCGCAGTTTCCGCGGCGC
>JAAYVT010000370.1 GCA_012517025.1 Phyllobacteriaceae bacterium
GGTCTGCTGCGGCGGCTGACGGGTCGGAGCCACCAGTTGCTGGCTCGCGCGGGCCGGCACGGCGACCGGAGCCGGAGCGGCGGCGGTCGGACGATTGTAGACCGGGATGAGGACGCGTTCGCCCGCTCCGGGGGCGCGGCCCGGGGCCCAGCCGTTGGTCTGGCGCAGCGCGCTCACCGGAACGCCGTAGCGATTGGAGAGCGTGTCGATGGTCTCGCCCTGGCGGAGCGTCACGTAGGTGCCGCCGGCCGGGGTCCAGCCGCCGGCCGCGGCGACCTGGGTGTAGTCGCCGGTCGGTTCCGGCGGCCGCGTCGCTTCGGCGAGCGGCTGCGCGACGGCCTCGGCGTAGGGGCCGGAGGGCGGCGGCGTCAGCTCGGCGCGGGAGACCTGAGCGGAGCCCGGCGCGATCGACCCGGTGGTGTCGACGTTCTGCCACTGGCGCTCGGGGGTGCGGCCGTACGAGGAGGCGGCATAGGCGCTGCCGTCGCGCGGCATGCCGTCGCCGCCACCGAGGATGGCGCGCTGATTGGGGGTGGACCCGGTGTAGATCGGATCGGAGAATCGGCCGGTGTCGCTCGAACATCCACCCAGGACGGCGGCAGCCGCGACCAGGATCGCCACACGGGACACGTTGCCGGAGCACAGTTTCAGGATCGTCGGACGCATCGCAACACTCACGCCGTTATGACGAAAATCTCGTCGTTCACGTGCATCCATTCAAACCATCGTAACGTTGACGAAGGCTTAAGCCGACGACGGATTCACCATGTTTCGCGATCGTCGAAAGGTCGGGAGGCGGACTTCGGTCGAGGCTCAGAGGGCGCAGGCGCGGCCGGAAATCAAGGCGACGCGGCGGGTCGGACCGACGTCCTCGCGGACGAAACCGGTTTCCAGACGGATCCAGCGGGTGAGCCGTTGCGGCTCGCGAGCCCGCCCGATCGCCGCCACCAGGATGCCCTGCGGTGCGAGTTGGTCGAGGAGCGCCCGCGGCACCTCCTCGAGCGCGCCGTCGAGCAGAATGCGGTGGAACGGCGCGTGGCGGGCGAAACCCTCGAGCCAGTCGTGGACCGAGGGCACGACGTTGTCGAGGCCGAGGGTGGAGAAGCGTTCGAAGGCGAGATCGGCGAGAGTGCGGAAGCGCTCGACGGTGTAGACCTTGGTGCACAGGCCGGCGAGCAGCGCGGTGCCCCAGCCCGAGCCGGTGCCGATCTCCAGGATGCGGTGTTCGGGAAGGATCTCGGCGGCCTGCAGGGCGAGCGCCTGGACCGACGGTGCGTCCGAGGTCTGGCCGCATTCGATCGGAACCGGCCGATCCTCGAGCGCGCGGTCACGATGGGTCGCGGCGACGAACAGGCTGCGCGGCAGAGTTTCGATGGCGCCGAGGACGCGGCGGTCGGCCAAGCCCTTGCCCGCCAGGGTCAGAGCCAGACGGGCCAGTGCCAGGGCCTCCCCGTCGTCGATCCGTCGATCGGCGTGGCGCAGAAGGGTGGCATGGCGGCCGGCCATGAAGAGACATCTCCGAGAGATCCGAAACGACTCGGACACTCAAACCCAACGATCTGAATTTTCGGTTACTCGCCGACCGTGGCGGCCCGATGATCCACCGTTCAGCCGTGGAAGGTGGCGGAAAAGCGGTCACGGGCGATCTGGTCGGTCAGATCGAGGCGCAGCGGCGTCACCGAGATGGCGCCGCGGGCGAGCGCCTCGAGATCGGTGCCGTCGCCGGGGGTCGTCGTCTGGGGGCGATAGGAGATCCAGAAATACGGGTTGCCGCGCCCGTCGATGCGCGGGTCGACGCCGATGGTGGCGTCGTTGCGCGCGCCCTGCGTGGTCACCGCAACCCCCTCGACGGCGTCGGCGGGGCGCGCCGGGAAGTTGACGTTGACCAGCGTGCCGGACGGAATGCCGGCGTCGAGCAGGCGGGTCAGCACATCGGGGGCGTGGACCTCGGCGCCCGACCAGTCGGGCTGGGCGTCGATCGCCCAGGCATAGGCCTGCGACAGCGCCACCGACGGAATGCCGAGCAGGGTTCCCTCCATCGCGGCGGCGATGGTGCCCGAATAAGTGACGTCGTCGGCGACGTTGGCGCCGCGATTGACGCCGGAGAGCACCAGATCCGGCTTGCTCTCGAGGATGTGGCGCACCCCCATGATGACGCAGTCGGTCGGCGTGCCGCGCACCGCGAAATGGCGGTCGGAAATCTTTCTCAGGCGCAGCGGATCGGAGAGCGACAGCGAGTGGGCCTTGCCCGACTGGTCGGTCTCCGGGGCGACCACCCAGACGTCGTCGGAGAGTTCACGGGCGATGCGCTCGAGCACGCGCAGTCCGGTGGCGTGAATGCCGTCGTCGTTGGTGATCAGGATTCGCATGGGGGTTCTCCCGCGGAGCGCCCCCGAGGTAGCACGTCGGTTCCGCGACCGGCAAGCCGCAGATCGCGACGACCGGTGGTCAGTGGCAGCGGATCCACTCGCGCGCCCGGCGCTGCGCCTCGGCGACCTCGGCCGCGGTCATCTCGCTCGCGATCTCCTGACGGCGCAGGGCGGCGTCGCGGTTGCCGCGGGCGGCGGCGAGGTTGAACCACATGTGGGCGGCGACGCGATCGACGGTGCCGTCGCGGCCGATCGAACGGTCGAGACCCATCTGGAAGAACACGTCTGCGGTGATCGCCTGCGCACCCATTCCGGCGATTTCGGCGGAGTTCATCTCGAAGCGAGCCATGGTGCAGATCCCCATCTCGAATTCGTTCGATTTCGACGTTCGCTTTACTTCGCAACCCGTCGTTCATGGGGAAATAGTCGTCGGTTCGATTAAAACTCGCGTTAAATTCGATGCTCAACGAAATCCGAACAGAGTCGAAACGAAAGGTATATTTCACGAAGGATTCACCGCCACAGGGCGAAAACACGTTTCGAATCAGTCCTTCTTCCGCAGGGACAGGGAAAGCGCGGAAAGATTCGATTCACCGCGACTCGTCGAGAGCGAAGAAAGACTTCGACGAAGACGAGCCGGCCCTTGCTCTCCCGACGGTTGCGGCGGTGATCCGCGCTCGTCTCGGCGCCGCGGCGAGCGACACAGGCCGCGCGGGCGAAACGCGGAGCGGGCGGGGATCGCTCCCCGCCCGCCGTCGTTTCGTCGATCTCGGCGGCTTCAGCGGGCGCGCTGGCCGAACAGGACCTTCTTCGCCTCCTCGTCGGTGGCGACGTCGCGGCGCTGGTCGCGGGCCAGGGCGAGGCCGCGCGTCACCGCCGGCCTGGCCCGCATGCGGTCGAGCCAGGCGGCGACGTGGGGGAATTCGGCGAGGTCGATCCCCTGCCCTTCCCACAACGTCGCCCAACCGACGATCGCCATGTCGGCGATCGAATAGTCGCCGGCGACGTAATCGCGGGTGGCGAGCTGCTTGTTCAGCACGCCGTAGAGCCGGTGGGTCTCGTTGCGATAGCGATCGATGGCGTAGGGGATCTTCTCGGGGGCGTATTTGGCGAAGTGGTGGTTCTGCCCGAGCATCGGGCCGAAGCCGCCCATCTGCCACATCAGCCACTGCTCGACCTCGACGCGGGCGCGTTCGTCGGTCGGGTAGAACTTCCCGAACTTGCGGCCGAGATACATCAGGATGGCGCCCGATTCGAACACCGAGATCGGTTCGCCGCCGGGGCCGTCGGGATCGACCAGCGCCGGCATCTTGTTGTTGGGCGAGATCTTCAGGAACTCGGGGTCGAACTGCGCGCCCTTGCCGATGTCGATCGGGATCACCTCGTAGGGAACGCCGAGTTCCTCGAGCATGATCGAGATCTTCCAGCCGTTCGGGGTCGGCCAGTAGTAGAGGCGGAGAGATTTGGACGACGTCATGCGGCGAAATCCTCGCGTCGCGGGTTGCCGGTCCGCCGGGGGCCGGATCCCCCCAGAGATGGGGCGCGACGGAGCCGCCGACCAGAGCTCGAAACGCCGAGCCGCCCCGCGAACGACGACACCCCCGCGGGGTCGCGCGGGGGTGCCGGGGGGACGATCGATCCGTCGGTCGGAGCGATCATTCGAAGGGTTTGGGCGGCAGCGGCGGCGCCTCGTGCACCAGCAGGATGTCGATGCGGCGGTTGGCCGCCAACATCGGCTCGTTGGGGAAGAGCGGATCGGTGTCGGCCTTGCCGACCACCGAATCGAAGCGGGCGGTGGGCACGCCGTAGCCGGTCAGGATCTCCTCGACCGCGACGGCGCGGCCGGCGGAGAGGTCCCAGGCGGACAGGCCGCCGGTCCAGCGGGTGCCGCCGGCGGTGTGACCGGTGATGCGGATGCGATGCGGCAGGCGGGCGAGCGGACCGGCCAATCGCGACAAGATCGAACGGGTGAATTCGTAGGGTTGCTTCGCCCCTTCGGCGAACATCGAGCGGCCGTCCTGATCGACCAGACGGATGTTCAGCCCCTCGTCGGTCTCCTCGAACAGCACGTGTTTGGAGACCTCGGTGATCTCGGGCATGTCCTGCAGGGCCTGGCGCAACGAGGCGGCGGCGGAGAGGAACTGCCGCGGCTTCTCCTCCTTGGCCTGCTCGAAGTCGTGGGTGTTGTTCTCCGGACCCTGCTTGGCGCGCTTGTCGTTGGAGAGCGAGGAGGTCTCGGCATCGAGCTTCTTCTCGACCGGTGCCATCTCCTTCATGAACTTGCGCACCGGCAGGCCGTCGCGCTCGATCATGCCGGCGGTGCGGGGGATCGGCTGCACGCCGAAGGCGTCCTTGAGCGAGCCGGAGGCGTCGGCGAGCTTCTGCTTGTCCTGGTTGG
Source organism: Phyllobacteriaceae bacterium (assembly GCA_012517025.1). Taxonomy (GTDB): domain Bacteria; phylum Pseudomonadota; class Alphaproteobacteria; order Rhizobiales; family Ancalomicrobiaceae; genus Pinisolibacter. The sequence goes on from JAAYVT010000370.1 coordinate 4,768, forward strand.
CCGAGGCGAGCAGCATCACGAAGAAGGCCATCAACAGGCTCATCAGGTCGGCGAAGGTGATGACCCAGGCCCCACCGTGTCCGCCGCCGCCGCCGTGTCCCTTCTTCTTCGCCATGGGGGCTCCTCGGCCTCGCCGGAAATCAGGCCGCGTCCTGGAAGGCGGCGCGGTGCTTGCTCGGCAGATAAGAGATCAGCATGTCGCGGATCACGCCCGGCGACTTGTTCTCGCGGATCATCAGCACCCCGTCGATGATCAGGGTGTGGTTGATGTTCTCCTCGAGCGCCTTGATCTGCAGCTTGTCGGCGATCGGCAGGGCGACGACGTTGGCCATCACCGCGCCGTAGAGGGTGGTGAGCAGCGCCACCGCCATGCCGGGGCCGATCTTCTTGGGATCGTCCATGTGGGCGAACATCGAGATGAGGCCGATGATGGTGCCGACCATGCCCATGCCGGGCGCGGCGTTGCCCATGTAGTTGAAGAGCTTGTTGGCATCCTCCAGGCGCTCGATGTGGAGGTCGCGCTCGCGCTCCAGCGTCTCGCGGATGACGTGGAGATCGAAGCCGTCGGCGATCATCCGCATGCCCTTGGCGAGGAACTCGTCGTCGATCTCGACCGCCTCGAGCCCGAGCGGACCCTGTTTGCGGACGATGTCGGCGAGTTCGGCGATCTTTTCGATCATCTCGCGGGCGGCGACGTGCTTGTTGAAGGCAACCGCCTTCAAACCCGTCGTCAGCGCCGAGATGAAGCCGCCCATGGTGAAGCGGGCCATCGTGGTGGTGAGGGCGCCGAAGATCACGACGTTGGTGGCGAGCAGGTCCATGAACATGGAGAGCTTGGAGCCCTCCATCATGACGGCGAGAATCAACACGCCGAAGCCGCCACCGATGCCGAGGAAAGTCGCAATGTCCATGGGCCACTCGTACGCACGGGACGCCCCTTCTGGGGTCGTCTCGGCGTGGAGTGTCGGCGAACAAAGGTAAGGAAGGGTTACCGCGAGAGGGACTGCGTCAACCATGACGCCGGAAACGCGACGGCCGCGCCTCCGGTCGGAAGCGCGGCCGAAATCTCAATCGAACCGGGTGAATCTCATTCGATCCCGAGTTTCGCCTTGAGGATCTCGTTGACCGCCTGCGGGTTGGCCTTGCCGCCGGTCGCCTTCATCACCTGACCGACGAACCAGCCGGCCAGCGTCGGCTTGGCCTTGGCCTGCGCCACCTTGTCCGGGTTCGCCGCCATCACCGCGTCGATCGCCGCCTCGATGGCGCCGGTGTCGGTGACCTGCTTCAGGCCACGCTTCTCCACCAGTTCCTTCGGGTCGCCGCCTTCGGCCCAGACGATCTCGAACAGATCCTTGGCGATCTTGCCGGAGATGGTGCCGTCCTCGATCAGGTCGACGATGCCGCCCAACTGCGCAGCCGAAACAGGGCTTTCCTCGATGCTCTTGCCTTCCTTGTTGAGGCGGCCGAACAGCTCGTTGATCACCCAGTTGGCGGCGAGCTTGGCGTTGCGGCCTTTCGCCACCGCCTCGAAATAGTCGGCCGAGGGCCGCTCCAGCGTCAGCACCATCGCGTCGTAGGGAGTGACGCCGTAATCCGCCACGAAGCGCGCCTTCTTGGCGTCGGGCAGCTCGGGCAGGTCCGCCTTCAGCGCATCGACCAGGGTCTGATCGAACTCGAGCGGCAAGAGATCGGGATCGGGGAAGTAGCGGTAGTCGTGCGCCTCTTCCTTGGAACGCATCGACCGGGTCTCGCCCTTGCCGGGATCGAACAGGCGGGTCTCCTGCTTGATCGAGCCGCCGTCCTCGATGATGCCGATCTGGCGATGCGCCTCGAAGTCGATCGCCTGACCGACGAAGCGGATCGAGTTGACGTTCTTGATCTCGCAGCGGGTGCCGAGTTCGCCGCCGGGCTTCCGCACCGAGACGTTGACGTCGGCGCGCATGTTGCCCTTGTCCATGTCGCCGTCGCAGGTGCCGAGATAGCGCAGGATGGTGCGGAGCTTTGCGAGATACGCCTTGGCCTCGTCGGCCGAGCGCATGTCGGGCTTCGACACGATCTCCATCAGCGCCACGCCGGAGCGGTTCAGATCGACGAAGGTGTGGGTCGGCGACTGGTCGTGGATCGACTTGCCGGCGTCCTGCTCGAGGTGCAGGCGCTCGACGCCGACCTCGACGGTCTCACCGTCCTCCATGTCGAGGCGGATGGTGCCCTCGCCGACGATCGGGCTCTTGAACTGCGAGATCTGATAGCCCTGCGGCAGATCGGGATAGAAATAGTTCTTCCGATCGAACACCGACTTCAGATTGATCTGCGCCTCCAGGCCGAGGCCGGTGCGGATCGCCTGCTTGACGCATTCCTCGTTGATAACCGGCAGCATGCCGGGCATCGCCGCGTCGACGAGGGAGACGTGATCGTTGGGGGCGCCGCCGAAGGCGGTGGAGGCGCCGGAGAACAGCTTGGCGTTCGAGGCGACCTGGGCGTGGACCTCCAGGCCGATGACGATTTCCCAATCTCCGGTCGCGCCCTTCAGGTACTGCGACGGTTTGGCGATGCGGGCGGCGATGGTCATGCGATGCCTCGAAAGATCGACGGAACGGGTCGTTCCTGGGTAGAGCGGAACGCGCCGGGGTTCAAGCTCCGAGCGGGCGGGAGCGCGGCTTCCCTGCTCCCGGCGGCGGAGAAGGCGCGCCCTCAGGCGCGCGCCTTGCGGATGTTCGGCAGGAACACCGTCAACAGGCCGATCGCCGGCAGCCAGGCACAGATCTCGTAGACGGTGCGGATCGAGGTCGCGTCGGCGATCTCGCCGAGCAC
>JAAYVT010000371.1 GCA_012517025.1 Phyllobacteriaceae bacterium
AGATCGCGATCCGCATCGTCGTCTCCGTGTCGGAACCGACGAGGCTATACGAAAGGCGCATGACGAGACAGAGGCGGCCGCGCCGACGAAAAAGGCCGGACCTCGCGGTCCGGCCTCTCCATCCGTCACGAAGCATCGTCGTTCACAGATCGCGGACGTCGACGAAATGCCCCTTGATCGCGGCGGCCGCCGCCATCGCCGGGCTGACGAGGTGCGTCCGCCCCTTGAAGCCCTGGCGACCCTCGAAGTTGCGGTTCGAGGTCGAGGCCGAGCGCTCGCCGGGCGACAGCCGGTCGGCGTTCATGGCGAGGCACATCGAGCATCCCGGCTCGCGCCATTCGAAGCCGGCCTCGACGAAGATCTTGTCGAGACCTTCCGCTTCCGCCTGTTCCTTGACCAGACCCGAGCCCGGCACGGCCAACGCCCGGACGCCTTCGGCGACCTTGCGGCCCTTGGCCACCGCCGCGGCGGCACGGAAGTCCTCGATGCGGCCGTTGGTGCACGAGCCGATGAAGACGGTGTCGATCTTGACGTCGGTCATCTTCATGCCCGGCTTCAGGGCCATGTAGTCGAGCGCCCGCTGCTTCGAGGCGCGCTTGGTCTCGTCGGCGATTTCGGCGGGGTCGGGGATCGGCTGATCGATCGCGATCACGTCCTCGGGCGAGGTGCCCCAAGTCACCGACGGCTTCAGGCTCGCCGCGTCGATGTGGATCTCGGCATCGAAATGCGCGCCCTCGTCGGAATAGAGCGTCTTCCAATAGGCGACCGCCGCGTCCCACTTCTCGCCTTTCGGCGCCTTCGGCTTGCCCTCGAAATAAGCGACGGTCTTGTCGTCGGGGGCGATCAGACCGGCGCGGGCGCCCGCCTCGATCGACATGTTGCACACCGTCATGCGGCCCTCGATGGAGAGGTCGCGGATCGCCTGACCGGCGTATTCGACGACGTAGCCGGTGCCGCCGGCGGTGCCGAGCCGGCCGATGATGGCGAGCACGATGTCCTTGGCGGTGATGCCCTCCGGCGCCGCGCCGTCGACCACCACCCGCATGTTCTTCGCCTTGGCCTGCACCAGCGTCTGGGTGGCGAGCACGTGCTCGACCTCGGAGGTGCCGATGCCGTGGGCGAGCGCCCCGAAGGCGCCGTGGGTCGAGGTGTGGCTGTCGCCGCAGACGATGGTGGTGCCGGGCAGGGTGAAGCCCTGCTCGGGGCCGACGACGTGGACGACGCCCTGGCGGTGATCGTGCTCGTCGTAATATTCGAGGGCGAAGTAGGCGGCGTTCTTGGCGATGGTGGCGACCTGCAGTGCCGATTCGGGATCGTCGATGCCGTGCGAGCGGTCGGTGGTCGGCACGTTGTGATCGACGACGAGCAGGGTCTTCTCCGGCGCGCGCACCTTGCGGTCGGCGACGCGCAGCCCCTCGAAGGCCTGCGGACTGGTCACCTCGTGGACGAGATGGCGATCGATGTAGATGAGGGAGGTGCCGTCGGGCTGGGTGGCGACGACGTGATCGTCCCAGATCTTGTCGTAGAGCGTGCGCGGGGCCATCGGCGGCATCCTTCCTGAGGGAAAACGTGCGGCGTCATTTAGAACAGGACGGGCTCAAGGGAAAGGGCCGGGACGCTTGCCAAGGGGCGGGAATGTTGGTAGTGAGCCGGCCGTCCGGCGTGATCGCCGTCGATGCGGGAAGAGTCGTCTGCGAACTTCGGTTCGGGTCCGACCGACGCGTCGTACGGGTCACGCGACCGAACGGTCGCCGCGGTAGCTCAGCCGGTAGAGCACGTCATTCGTAATGATGGGGTCGGGGGTTCGAATCCCTTCCGCGGCACCACTTCCCCCTCCGAAATCGTCCGAGAACGTCCGAAAATCAACGGTTTAACGCCGTTTTTCGGGGTTTTTGCGTCCGTCGTGGTCCGGGGGGCTCCGATTGCATCCGGGGGCTTTGGGGGCCAAATTGGGGGCATCCGGTGAAAGCCCCCAGAGGCGAGGCCCCCAAATGCCCCTCTCCGATGCCACCATTCGCAACGCCAAACCCCTCGAGAAGCCCTACAAGCTGACCGACGCAGGAGGTCTCTATCTCCTCGTCAATCCGACCGGCTCGCGGTTGTGGTACTGGAAATACCGACACGCCGGCAAAGAGAAGAAGCTTGCGATCGGCCCGTATCCCATCGTGACTTTGGCGAAGGCGCGCGAGGCTCGCGACACGGCGCGAGGGCTTCTCCTCGAAGGCACCGATCCGTCTGGTCACAAGCGGGATGCCCGCCGCGAAGCGGCTCTCGTCGCGGCGAACACCTTCTCCGTCCTCGCCGACGAATACCTCGACAAGATGCGTCGTGAGAAAAAGGCGAAAACCACCGTCGGCAAGGTCGAATGGCTTCTCGGTCTCGCCCGCCCGGAACTCGGACACCGCCCCATGACCGAGATCCGCGCGCCCGACGTCCTCTCGGTCCTGCAACGGGTCGAAGCCAAGGGGCATCACGAGACGGCGGTCCGGCTACGCGCCACGGTCGGCGCGGTCTTCCGTTACGCGATCGCCACCGCCCGCGCCGAAGTCGACCCGACCCAAGCCCTTCGTGGCGCTCTGGTTCGACCGCAGGTGACCCACCGCGCCGCCGTCACCGACGAGAAGGAACTCGGCGCGCTCCTACGAGCGATCGACGACTTCACGGGGCAAGTGACCACGAAGGCCGCACTCAACCTCTTGGCGATTCTCTTTTCTCGTCCCGGCGAATTGCGGATGGCGGAATGGTCGGAGTTCGATTTCGCCAAGGCGATTTGGGCGATCCCTGCGCACCGCGCCAAGATGCGACGCGAACACCGCATCCCCTTGCCGCGCCAAGCCGTCGAAATCCTGGAGGACGTGCGGAAGATCGCCGGCAACTCGAAATTCGTTTTTCCATCGATCCGCACCATTCTCCGTCCGCTCTCGGAAAACACGCTGAACGCAGCACTGCGCAGGCTCGGCTATTCGAAGGACGAGGCGACTTCGCACGGTTTCCGCGCGACCGCGACGACGCTCCTGAACGAATGCGGTCTCTGGAACCCGGACGCGATCGAACGCCAGATGGCGCACGTCGAGAAGAACGCCGTCCGTCGCGCCTATGCGCGCGGCGAATATTGGGACGAACGGGTGAAGATGATGCAGTGGTGGGCCGACCACCTCGACACCCTGCGGAAGGGCGGCGAGGTGGTCGAACTGCGACGTCGCGGGGGCGACGGTTGAATTTCAAGGGAGGAGGAAAAATCTCCGCGTGGGAACACGACCGGTCAACGACCCTCGGACGATCCGGAGAGCGAAACCCCTCCCCCTCCCGAGCCCCCACGGCTTCGCAAGAACGCGGCGAACTCCGACACGAGCGAAGCCGCTTCTTCTTTCTGCTTCCCCAGCCCCCGGATGATCTCGCCTTGCCGATGGGAGGGAACCCGCCCGTAACTCGAGAACGTCGTCGCGACGTGTTCGTGCCCGAGATTCTGCGACCATGCCTTCATGGCTTCCGGCCCCCCACACAGCCGCTCGCCGAACTGCACCAGCGTCTTCCGGAAAGAATGAGGGTTGAAATAGGGAAGCCCCGCCTTGGCGAATGCCTCGCGAAAGATCTTCCGGATCGGCCCGGCGTTGCTCCACCCCGTGCGATCGAGACCGACCACCGCGAAATGCCGCGTCGCCGGGTCGAGCGCCACTTTCGAAGCCGGGAAGAGCGGGTCGTCGCCACCCATGAGATGCGCGGTCCGCGACTCGTCGATCCAGTCGGAGACGATCCGCACCACGTCTTCGCCGACGGCGAAGAACCATGTGTCGAAGCTCTTCGAGGCCTTCGTGCGGACTTCGCGCGCATCCTGGCGAAAACGAGCCTCGACGAAGTCGACGTGCCCGATCCGCGCCGAGGCGATGGCATCGTCCCTCGCTCCCGTCAGGAGCGCGAAGGCGACCACCGCGCGATTCCGCCGTTCGATCGCGGTCGCGGTCGGCATCACCGACAAGACGTGCCGCACCTGTTCGAGCGTCGGCACCGGCCGTTCCAACGACGCCGTCGCGATCCGCGCCTCCTTCTCCGTCAGATTGAAATAGTCCGCATCGGAATAAGAGAACTTGGATCGATAGCCCGGTTGACCCGCCAACCACCGGAAGAAGGCGCGACACGCCGTGAGCGTCTGGTAGATGGTCGCCTTCGAGAGCTGACGGCCGGACCGCTCGGAAACATGTTCGACGAGCGACGCCTTGAAGCCGGACGCCTGAGCGATGTGGAACCTCTTGAAGTCGCGATGTCTGGTATAGTCTTCGAAGCGAGCGATCGCCGCAGCGGCGGTATCGACCGAGGCTTCGCTCGCGCGGTTCGCTTCCTTCAGATAGAGGAAATACGCGCGCTTGATCCGTTCGTTGGTCGCATTGAGATTCGGCATGTCGTCAGTCCTTTCCGAAGTCACGATTGAGGGAGGGGGCGGGGCTCTCGTCTAATCGTGAGCTTGCTTGCGGAAATGCGATGTCCATTCGAGCGGCGGCGAGACCGAGACCGACCTTCGAAACCCGTTTGTGCATGATCGTTCCGCAGGCCGGGCAGAGCGCCGAGAGATCGCCTGTCGTCTCCGTGACGGGCACGTAATCGGCCATGTCGAGCGCGGGCTCGCGCGGCTCGCGGCAGCGGAAGCAATAGAACCGTCCCGGACCGCACGGCCGCTTGCGTGCCTTGCTTCGCGCCGTGAGAAACCGCTTAGCCTCGGCGCCCGAGACGAGGATGGGGCGGGCGTCCTCGAGGGTCGCCAGTCCCGCCTTGATCCAGGCGCGCACCGTGTGGTCGTGCATGCCGGTGATGCGGGCGAGTTCCTGAACCGTATAGGTGCGGTGGATCTTCACCCGCCGGACGTCGGCGCGGTGGTTCATCCTCACACACCCTTCTCGACGAGGGCGCGGATGTCTTCCACCCGCCACGCCGTGACGCGCGGTCCGAGTTTCACCGGCTGCGGGAAGCGTCCCGACCGGACGCCGTCCCACCAAGTCGATTTTCCGACCGGGATCGGTCCCTTCGGCGCGAGGATCGAGGAGAGGCGAAGAAGCCCGATTTCGGGCAAGCCGTTCCCGTGGCCGGAACCGGCGGAAGACTTCGAATTCTCAAAAGTCATGAGTTGTTCACTCCGGACCATCGGTCCGAAGCGGCGACAGTGTAATGTCTTTGACGACACCACACGGTCGGGATACCATTTTCCCGCTCTCGTTGGAGCAACGGGTTTCGACCCCAAGGGCCGTTCGACCACGCCAATGGTCGGCGGCTCTTGACGTTTCGGACGCCTTCGAACCGGAAGGCACGGGCTCGGACCACCACGACCCGAACGAGTAGAGATTAGCCGGTTTCTCGCCTCATCAAAAAGCCCAACGCCGAATTCGTCCCCCTCCACAAGTATGATTGCCTCTTTCCCGATGCGGTAATCGTCGGCAGAATCGACCAAATTATTGATTTATAATCGTTTTTCGAAATACCTCTTCACCCCTGAAATTTACGACGGCGTCCACCGAAATCTTCGAACCGACCTATAGAAGATATCGCCAATTCTGTTGAATACGGGGAATTTCCCTCCCGAAACGCGCAGGGTAGCGCGAATCACTACTCGTTCGTTCGAGGTCATCGAGCCGGCGCGTCCTCCCTTGCAAAGCTCGCCGGCCCGTCCAAAATCGGCGCGACGATCGAATCTCGACCCTTGCGCGAGTGGCAGACGATGGACCCATCCGAACGACACGACGCCTTCCAGCGAGCGCTCCGAGACCTCGGCGGTTCCGCCGGCAATCAGCGACTTCGCGAGGCGCTCGGCTGGGACGAAGCCGCCTACGAGGCCGTCAAGAGCGCCCTCGTCGCGAGCGGTCGAGTGAAGCTCGGACGCGGTCGCGGCGGGTCCGTCGCGCTCACCGAAACGACCACCGCGCCCGATACCACCGCGCCCGCGCCCGAGGCGCCTTCCGCCCCCGCGAAATCCCGCGCCCCTCGCGCCAAGGCGGCGAAGGCGGACAAGGCGAAGGGCGGCGATCTCGGCTTCGAGGCGGAACTGTTCAAGGCCGCCGACAAGCTGCGCGGCAACATGGAGCCGTCGGACTACAAGCACGTCGTGCTCGGCCTGATCTTCCTCAAACACATCTCCGACAGTTTCGAAGCGAAACACGGCGAACTTCTCGCCGACTACCCCGAAGGCGCGGAAGACCGCGACGAATACGCCGCCGAGAACGTCTTCTGGGTGCCGCCGAAGGCGCGGTGGTCGGGTCTCGTGGCGAGCGCCAAGACGCCGACCATCGGCAAGACCATCGACGAGGCGATGGAG
>JAAYVT010000372.1 GCA_012517025.1 Phyllobacteriaceae bacterium
CAAGGGCCAACTCCTCTTCGAAGGCGGGATTGGGACGGCCGACCGCGCGCGCGGCGGAGGCGCCGGCGATGCGGCCGAAGGCGGTGCCGATGCTCATGCCGACGCCGGCGGTGTAGCCCTGCCCGAGCACGTTGCCGGCCATCATCTCGCCGGCGACGAAGAGATTGCCGCTCGCCCGCCCCGAGAAGCGCACGGCGGCGGTCGCGTCGGTCCGAAGGCCGAGATAAGTGAAGGTGATGCCCGGGCGCAGCGGATAGGCGAGGAAGGGCGGCGTGTCGATCGGCAGAGCCCAATGGGTCTTCGCCGGTGCGAGCCCTTCGGTGCGGCAGTCGTCGAGCCGTGTGTGGTCGAAGGTGCCGGGCCGGCAGGCGGCGTTGTAGTCGGCGATCGTCTGCGCGAGCGTCGCCTCGTCGAGCCCGATCGCCCGGGCGAGGCCGCCGATCGTGTCGGCGCGAGTTCCCTCGAACACCGGCGGCATGAAGCGACCGATCGCCTTGCGGTCGATGATCGACCAGGCGATCTGGCCCGGGCGTCGCGCCACCAGACGTCCCCAGATCGCGTAGCGCTTGGGCCAGAAATCCTCGCCCTCGTCGTAGAAGCGGCGGGCGTCGCGATCGACCACCACGCCGAGCGAGACACAGTCGATGCGGGTGCAGATGCCGCCGTCGTAGAGGGGGGCTCGGGCATCGATCGCCACGCAATGCGCCTGGGTCGGATCGCCGATCGTGTCGGCGCCCGCCTCCATCATGAACTTCAAGAGCGTGCCGCGGTTGAACCGGGTGCCGCGGATCAAGAAGTTCTCCGCCGGCCACTCGCCGCGCTCGTTCACACCCCAGGCCTCGCGTTGCCATTCGAGATTGGATTCGAAGCCGCCGCAGGCGAGCACGCAGGTCTTCGCGGCGATGCGCTCGCCCGAGGCGGTCACCGCCGCGACGAAGCGATCGCCGTCGAGCTCGAGCCGATCGATCGGCGTCTCGTAGCGCACCGCGACGCCGAGGTCGGCGGCGCTGCGGTAATAGGCGTTCACCAACGCCTTGCCGCCGCCCATGAAGAAGGCGTTGGTGCGCGCCACGTGCAGCGCGCCCGAGAGCGGCGGCTGGAAATGGACGCCGTGGTGGATCATCCACGGGCGACACCGAGCCGAATGGCGGATGACGAGGCGGGCGAGCCGCTCGTCGGTCTTGCCGGCGGTGACCTTCTCGAGGTCGCGCCAATATTCCTCCTCGGGATAGCTCTCGACGAGGACGTCCTGGGGGGCGTCGTGCATGCAGCGCAGGTTGCGCACGTGCATCGAATTGCCGCCGCGCCAGGCACGCGGCGCCGCCTCGAGCAGGGTGACCGAGGCACCGGCCTCGCGTGCGGTCAGAGCCGCGCAGAGCGCCGCGTTGCCGCCGCCGATCACCAGAACGTCGATCTCCGCGGATCGGTTCATGCGACGTCCTCCGCGTTCGCCGCGCCACGTCCGGCGGTCCAGCCGAAGACCAGCGCCGGGCCGAGCGTGATGCCGGGGCCGGGATAGGCCCCCTCCATGATCGAAGCCATGTCGTTGCCGCAGGCCCACAGGCCCGGAATCGGCGCCCCGGCCGCGTCGAGCACGCGCGCGTCGGCGTCGGTCTCGAGACCGGCGGACATGCCGAGGTCGGCCGGCCGCACTTCGACGGCGTGGAACGGCGGCGTCACGATCGGCGCGACGCACGGGTTCGGCCGATGGTCGGCGTCGCCGAGGGCGCGCTGGTAGACGTCGCCGCCGCGACCGAAGGCGGGATCCTCGCCGCGCACGGCGTCGCGATTGTAGGTGGCGATCGTCTCGACGAGTGCGTCTTCGGGCACCCCGATCGCTCGGGCGAGACCGGCGATCGTTTCGGCGCGCTTCAGGTAGCCGCTCGCGACGTCGGCCGCGACGCCGCGCGCGAAGGGGCGGATGCGGCCGAGGCCGTAGCGCCACAGGAAGTCGGCGTCGCAGACGAGAAAGGCCGGAACCGCGCGGTCGGCGGCGGCGAGCTGGGCACGGACGAAGGCGTGATAGGAGATCGCCTCGTCGACGAAGCGTCGACCGTCGATACCGACGGCGACGAGCCCCGGCTTGGCCCGGTCGGTCACCGTGTGGGGGAAGACGCCGCGGCTGCCGTCGGCGCGGGTGAAGGTGGAGGCGGGAACCCAGAACGCGCCCGCCTCGCCCGGATCGGAAAGCCGTGCCGCGACGGCGACGGCGAGCCGCGCTCCGCACGGGGCCCCGCCGTGATCGACGGTGGCGGTCAGATCGCCGGCGGCGGCGGGGACGTGACGGCGCCGCAATTCGACGTCGTGGGAGATGCCACCCGTCGCCAGGATCACGCCGCGACGCGCCTCGATGCGGCGACCGGCCACGTCGACGAAACGCACCCTGCCCTCCCCGTCCCGGCCGATCGCGGTGACCGGCGCACCGGTAC
>JAAYVT010000373.1 GCA_012517025.1 Phyllobacteriaceae bacterium
ATCCTCGACACCGAGGAACTGCCGACGGTGGAGATGCCCTACTTCTTCTATCGGCCGGATTCGGGCGTCGCCGAATGCCTGAACGGCTGGCTGAAGAACGGGGGCACCCACCATCAGGTGCTGCATCTCGGCGACGTGCGGCCGCGCTGGAAGGCGTGGTGCGATCTCGCCGGCATCGACTACGTCGAAGTCTGATCTTCCTCCTGCGAGCGGCGCTCGGACGCGCGCCTCCCTCTTTCGTCCGAGCCCACCTCGCGGAACGCCTGCGGGCGAGATCTTTCGATCTCGCCCGCTCTTTTTTGTCCGTCGGTGGATTGGTCCGGCCGGCTCACAGCCGGGCGCGGACGGCGGTGACGATCGCCTCGGGCGTGATCCCGAAATGGCGATAGAGGTCGTCGCCGCGGCCGGAGGCGCCGAAGCCGGGCAACCCCACGAAGAGCCCGTGCTCGCCGAGCACGTCGCCCCAACCGAAACCGACCGCCGCCTCGACCCCGACCCGCAGCACGCCCTCGCCGAGGACGCGGGCGCGTTCGGCCGCCGGACGAGCCAGGAACAGCTCGGCGCAGGGCATCGAGACCAGGGCGGCGCCGACGCCGTCGGCCTCGAGTAGGTCGCGCGCCTCCGCCGCGATCGCCACTTCCGAGCCGGAGGCGACGAGCGTCACCCGGCGCGGACCCACCGCCGCCTCGCGCAGCACGTAGGCGCCGTCGCGGCAGAGGTTCGTCGCCAGCCCGTTGTCTCTGAGAGTCGGCAGCTCCTGGCGCGACAGGGCGAGCACCGAGGGAGCCGACCGGCTCTCCAGCGCGATCTGCCAGCACTCCGCCGTCTCGACGAGGTCGCAGGGGCGCAGCACCAGGAGACCGGGGATCGCCCGGAGCGCGGCGAGATGCTCGACCGGTTGATGGGTCGGGCCGTCCTCGCCGAGGCCGATCGAATCGTGGGTGCCGACGAAGATCGTCCGGAGCTTCTGCAACGCGGCGAGGCGCAATGCCGGCCGGGCGTAGTCGGCGAAGCACAGGAAGGTGCCGCCGTAGGGGATCACGCCGCCATGGGCGGCGAGGCCGTTCATCGCCGCCGCCATGCCGGCCTCGCGCACGCCCCAATGGACGTAACGGCCGGAGAAGGCGCCGGGGCGGACGTCGACGGCGCCGGCGAAGCGGGTGTTGTTGGAGGGGGTGAGATCGGCCGAACCGCCGACGATGTCCGGGAAGACCGGCGCCAAGCGATCGAGGACGCGGCCGGAGGCGACGCGGGTGGCGAGTTTCGGCCGGCTCGTCACCGCCTCCGCCTTGATGTCGCGCACCAACGCATCGAGGCCGGGGAGATCTCCGGCGAGGGCGGAGAGGAAGGCGTCGCGGGCGGCGGCCGGGCGGGCGGCGAGGCGAGCCTCCCAAGCCTCACGAACGGCGCCGCCGCGCCGGCCGATCGCGGCCCAGGCGGCGCGGAGGTCGGCGGGAACCTCGAAGGGGCCGTGCGTCCAGCCGAAGGCGGCGCGGGTCGCGACGAGCGTCTCGGCGCCGAGGGGAGCGCCGTGGACGGCCGAGGTCCCGGCCTTGCCGGGGGCGCCGAAGCCGATGGTGGTGCGCGCCGCGATCAGGGTCGGCCGGTCGGAGCGCAAGGCGGCGGCGAGCGCGACGGCGATCGAGGACGGGTCGTGGCCGTCGGCGGAAACCACGTTCCAGCCGTAGGCGCGGAAGCGGGCGGGGACGTCGTCGGAGACGGCGACGTCGGTCGCCCCGTCGATGGTGATGCGGTTGTCGTCCCAGATCAGGGTCAGCTTAGACAGGCGCAAATGCCCGGCGAGCGAGGCGGCCTCGTGGCTGACGCCTTCCATGAGGTCGCCGTCGCCGCAGGTGACCCAGGTGCGGTGATCGACGAGATCGTCGCCGAAGCGGGCGGCGAGCAGACGTTCGGCCAGCGCCATGCCGACGGCGGTGGCGAAGCCCTGGCCGAGCGGGCCGGTGGTGGTCTCGATGCCGATCTCGGGATCGATCTCGGGATGGCCGGCGGCGACCGAGCCGAGGCGGCGGAAGCTCTTCAGCGCCTCGAGCGGCATCCCGGCGTGACCGGTCAGATGCAGCAGCGCGTAGAGCAGCGCCGAGCCGTGACCGCCGGAGAGCACGAAACGATCACGATCGGCCCAGGTGGGGTGACCGGCGTCGAACTTCAGGACGTGGGCGAAGAGGGCGGTGACCACGTCGGCCATGCCGAGCGGCATGCCGGGGTGGCCGGACTTCGCCGCCTCGACCGCGTCGACGGCGAGGAAGCGGAGGGCGTCGGCGAGGCGCAGATCGCCGTCGCGCGGCAGGACGGGAGCGGATGCGGGCATCGGAGGTCTCCGAGCGAGAGGACTTCAGGCGGCGACGGCGAGCGAGGAGAGATGGGCGACCAGCTTCTCCGTGTCGGCATGGAAGAGGCGCAGGCCCTCGGCGAGCTTTTCGTTGGCCATCGGGTCGGTGGCGAGCGCCCAGCGGAACGACGCCTCGTCGACCGCGATCGGCGCGACGGCGGCGGCGCGCGCCTCGTCGAGACGGAGGCGCGGCGGCACTTCGCCCGCTTCCGCCGCCAATTGCCCGAGGAGCGCCGGCGACACGGTCAGACGATCGCAACCGGCGAGCGCCTCGACCTCGCCGGTCGTCCGGAAGCTCGCCCCCATGACCACCGTGTTCAGGCCGAAGTGCTTGAAATAGGTCCAGATCCGCCGGACCGACAGGACACCGGGATCTTCTTCCGCCGCGAAACTCCGCCCCTCGGCCTTGACGTGCCAATCGAGGATGCGGCCGACGAAGGGCGAGATCAGGAAGGCCCCGGCCTTCGCCGCCGCCACGGCCTGAACCAGCGAAAACACCAGGGTGACGTTGCAGTTCACCCCCTTCGCCTCCAGGATCTCGGCGGCGCGGATGCCCTCCCAGGTGGCGGCGAGCTTGATCAGGATGCGCTCGCGCGGCACGCCGGCGGCTGCGAACAGGCCGATCAACCGGTCGGCCGCCGCCACGCTCGCCGCGACGTCGAAGGAGAGCCGGGCCGGCACTTCCGCCGAGACCCGACCGGGGACGAGGGTGGTCAGTTCGCGGGCGATCGCCACGGTCAGATGATCGACGGCGCGCACCGCCGCCGGCAAGCCGCCCCCTTCGGCGTCGGCGGCGCGCAGGGCGGCGCGGACGAGATCGCGATTGCCCGGCAAGAGCGCCGCCTTGAGCACCAGCGAGGGATTGGTGGTGCAGTCCTGCGGCGACAGCGACCGGATCGCCTCGACGTCGCCGGTGTCGGCGACGACGACGGAGCTGCGGGCGAGGGAATCGAGCTTGGAGAGGGACATGATCGCGTCCTTCGATGCGTCGGTCTCGTCCGACGGCCGGCCGGAGTCCGAACGGGAGACCACGCCGTCCCGTCGGCCTCCTCGAGCCGCGGGGCGACGGGGATCGTTCTCCCGAAATCCTCGCCGTCCGGGCGCGAGCCGTCGCACCGGGACGACCACGAGAGGATCCGACTCCATCGAAACTCGAGGCTGTCCGCCGTGGATACGGGCAGGTCCTCCGAATGCGGCGCGACGATAAAACTGCAAGGACTTTCAGTCACGAGGTAAATTCCGCTTTTTTCATGGACGATCCTGTCGGCCGGGCCCAGACCGACATGGGTGCCCGTCGCCGCCGAGGGGATGCGGCGGGCGCGCCGGCCGGGTTAGTCTTCCGGCCGGAAACGTCCGCGAGAAGAGCGAGAGAAGCGATGCCGCAAAAACCGTCGAACCCGAAGATTCGCCTCGTGGCGCTGGATCTGGACGGCACCTCGCTCGATTCGAGCGGACGGCTGCGCGACAGCACCAAGCGGGCGGTGGCGGAAGCACGGGCGCGCGGGGTGCCGGTGGTGGTGGTCACCGGCCGCCATCACGTGCTGACCCGGCCGCTGCACGCCGAGTTCGAGCTCGACACCCCGGCGATCTGCTGCAACGGCACCTACGTCTACGACTTCGCCACCGAGACGCCGGTGCTCGGCGAGCCGATGGAGAAGGACGCGGCGCGGCGGATGATCGCGCTGTGCCGCCGCCACGGCGTACACGCGCTGCTCTACGTCCGCGACGCCATGACCTTCGAGGTCTCCACCCCGCACCTCGACGGGCTGCAGGCGTGGGCGGCGAGCTTCCCCGAGCCGATGCGGCCGCGTCTCGTCAAGGTCAACAGTTTCGAGGCGACGATCGCGGCGGCGCCGTTGGTCTGGAAGGTGGTGGTGAACTCCGACGACGACGACGCCCTCGCCGCCTGGCACGCCGAGGCGGAGACGCTCGCCGGCTTCAACATCGAATCGTCGTGGACCAACCGCTGGGACGTGATGATCGCCGGGGCGAGCAAGGGACCGCGTCTGCTCGAATGGGCGGCGACGCGCGGCGTCGCGCCGGAGGAGATCCTCGCCTTCGGCGACAATCTCAACGACGTCTCGATGATCGCGTCGGTCGGTTGGGGGGTGGCGATGGGCAATGCCGCCGAGGGGTTGAAGCAGGTCGCCGACGAGGTGATCGGCACCAACGACGGCGACGACATCGCCGCGACGATGGCGCGCTTCCTCGCCTGAGCGGGGATCTCATCCCGCGCCCCGGGGCGAAGACGCGCCCGAACGGGCGTCGATCGGTCGAGCCGCAGCGCTCACGCGATCGGATCGGCGCGCCGTCTCGCTCCACCGGCGGCGCGGCGACGGCCACCCTCGGCCCGTCCGGGGGGCGGATCGGGGGCATGGAGACGGGAGTCGCGATCGACCAGACGACCGGCGAGGACGAGCCGGCAGGGTGCGACCGACGGATCGTGCAGGCGGCGGAACAGCAGTCCGGCGGCGGCGCGCCCCATCTCCTCGACCGGCTGCTCGACCACCGTCAGGCCGGGGCCGATCAGCTCGGTCCAAGGCTCGTTGTCGAAACCGGCAAGCACCACGTCCTGCGGCATGCGCAGCGCGAGGGCGCGCACCGCCCGGGCCATGCCGAGCACGATCTGGCCGTTCGAGCCGACGAACGCGCCGGGGCGGTCCGGCTCGGCGAGCCAAGCGGTGAGCTCGCGCGCCGCCGCGTCGGCCGAAGGTTCGAGCGAACGGGCCTCCGGCACGAGGCCGCGCGCCGTCATCGCCGCGACGTAACCGCGCCGACGCTCCTCGGCGGTCGAGGAGGTGTTGCCGAAGAGGCCGCCG
>JAAYVT010000374.1 GCA_012517025.1 Phyllobacteriaceae bacterium
CGATCACCGGGGTCGGGGTCGCCGGGTCGCTGGCGGCCTTCGGTCCGGGCGCCTATGAGTGGATGAAGGCGCTGCACGTGATCGCGGTGATCTCGTGGATGGCCGGCATGCTCTATCTGCCGCGGCTGTTCGTCTATCACTGCGGCGTGGCGATCGGCGGCGAGGCGTCGGAGACGTTCAAGGTGATGGAGCGCAAGCTGCTGCGCTACATCATCAACCCGGCGATGGTGGTGGCCTGGATCGCCGGTCTGTGGATCGGCCTGCGCATGCACTTCTTCACCGACCCGTGGTTCCACGCCAAGCTGGCGTTGGTGTTCGGGTTGTCGGGCGTGCACGGCTATTTCGCCAAGGCGGTCGCCGATTTCGCTCGCGACGAGGGCAACCGCAATCATCGGCACTGGCGGATCATGAACGAGGTGCCGACGCTGATCATGATTCTGGTGGTGATCCTGGTGATCCTGAAGCCGTTCTGAGCCGCGCTCGTCCGTCGATTTCGTCGCGCGCGAGGGACTTGCCGGACGCGCGGCGACCGATTATTTTGAGACCACCCCACTCCCAGAGACGGTTGCTTCGAGAGCGTCACGGTTTTCGAAGTTCGGAGGTCCGGCAGCGCCGCTCCGTCGTCTCGACCCCCTCCTCTCGGCGTCGCGGACGCTTCGTAGCTCTTCACCGCGCCGTCTTTCCCCGCTCTCGTCACAGCCGACGACGGACCGTCGCCGGCTCCGGGTCCATATCCCGAAAGAACCCTCCTCATGCAGCAGATCAAACTCCAGGACCTCAAGGCCAAGTCGCCGACCGAACTCCTCGCCTTCGCGGAGGAACTCGAGGTCGAAGGCGCCAGCACCATGCGCAAGCAGGAGCTGATGTTCGCCATCCTCAAGCAGCTCGCGGCACGGGAAGTCGAGATCATCGGCGAAGGCGTGGTCGAGGTGCTGCAGGACGGCTTCGGCTTCCTGCGCTCGCCGGACGCCAACTATCTGCCGGGTCCTGACGACATCTACGTCTCGCCGTCGCAGATCCGCCGCTTCTCGCTCAGGACCGGCGACACGGTCGAAGGCCACATCCGCTCCCCGAAGGAGGGCGAGCGCTATTTCGCCCTGCTCAAGGTCAACACGATCAACTTCGAGGATCCGGAGCGGGCGCGCCACAAGGTCAACTTCGACAATCTGACGCCGCTCTATCCCGACAGCCGGTTCAAGATGGAGCCGGACGAGCCGACGTCGAAGGACATGTCGGCCCGCGTCATCGACATCGTGTCGCCGCTCGGCAAGGGCCAGCGCGCTCTGATCGTGGCGCCGCCGCGCACCGGCAAGACGGTGCTGCTGCAGAACATCGCCCGTTCGATCACGACGAATCATCCGGAATGCTTCCTGATCGTCCTGCTCATCGACGAGCGGCCGGAGGAAGTCACCGACATGCAGCGCACGGTGAAGGGCGAGGTGATCTCCTCCACCTTCGACGAGCCGGCGTCGCGTCACGTCCAGGTCGCCGAGATGGTGATCGAGAAGGCGAAGCGGCTGGTCGAACACGGTCGCGACGTCGTCATCCTGCTCGATTCGATCACCCGCCTCGGCCGCGCCTACAACACCGTCGTTCCGTCGTCGGGCAAGGTGCTGACCGGCGGTGTCGACGCCAACGCGCTGCAGCGGCCGAAGCGCTTCTTCGGCGCGGCGCGCAACATCGAGAACGGCGGTTCGTTGACGATCATCGCCACCGCGCTGATCGAGACCGGCAGCCGCATGGACGAAGTGATCTTCGAAGAGTTCAAGGGCACCGGCAACTCCGAGATCATTCTCGACCGCAAGGTGGCCGACAAACGCGTCTTCCCGGCGATCGACATCACCCGCTCCGGCACCCGCAAGGAGGAGCTTCTGGTGGCGAACGATTCGCTCAAGAAGACCTACGTGCTGCGCCGCATCCTCACCCCGATGGGGACCGTCGACGCGATCGAGTTCCTGCTCGACAAGCTCCGGCAGACCAAGCGCAACGCCGACTTCTTCGATTCGATGAACACCTGATCGAATCGGCGGCGATCCGAACGACGAAGGGCTCCGAGGCGACTCGGAGCCCTTTCTGTTTCACGTGAATCGTTTTCCGGCCGCCGATCAGACGTGTCGGCCGGTTTCGAGCAGAGTGCGCAGCGGCGCCGGCTCGGTGACCGGCAAGCCGCAGACGCCCTCGCGGCAGACCCAGGCTGTGGGCAGCCCCTCGATCGCCTGTTTGCCGGCGGCCGGGTGATCGGGGGAGAGGGCCGCGGTCGATTCGGTTTCGAAAAGGACGACGCGCGGGTCGCTCGATTCGAAGACGACACGACGCAGCGGTTCGGCGTCTGTGCCCCTCGGGACGATCAGCACCACCTCGACAGCGCCGATGGCGAAGTCGAGGGCGGTGGAGAGCGACGCGGTGGAGAAGACGTCGGCGAGCATGGCGCTCGACAGCCGCGCCAGCGCCGCCTCCGAGCGGGCGCGCCACATCGGATCGCCGCCGAGGATCGACAGGCGGACGCCGTTCTCGATTGCGATCGCCATCGGGTTCGGCGTGGCGTCGTCCTTCGGCGATGAAGGCCGGACGATCAGCGCCTCGGCGTCGTCGGCGGTGAGGAACCATCCACCGTCGGGGTCGGCGAAGTGGCGATCGAGTGCTGAGCTCCAGCGCAGGGCGTCGGCGAGCCAGGGGTCGCCGCCGAGGGTCTCGGCGAGGACGAGAGCGGCGCGCGTCATGTGGACGAGGTCGGAGGCGAGACCGGGGCGGGTGAGACGGCCGTCTCGCC
>JAAYVT010000375.1 GCA_012517025.1 Phyllobacteriaceae bacterium
CCGGCGGCATCACAGTCAGCAGCGCCAGGACCACCCCGAGCCACAGCACCACGACGATCACGGCGTTGAACAGCCCGGTCTCCATCACCGCCAACACGGTCGCGGCGATCGCCAGACCGCAGGCGATGCCGACGATCGGCAAACGACGGACGTCCTCGGCGGGCAGACGCACGACGGCGGACGAGGAGAGATCGGACGGGGTCATGCGCTCCTCCGCGAGCGAGCGACGGCCCGGCGCGAATCGCCGGCCCGGTACGGGGCGTCATTGTCGCCGAGCCGCCCCGCCGCGCAACCGCCGCCGACCGAGGCAGAACGCCGTCCGGATCCGCCTTGCCTCGGTCGAGGAGCGTTCCTATGATCCGCGCCGCCCGCGCCGGGGGTGTCCCGGCGGTTTGAACACGCATCCACGGGACCCACGCCCCCCATGCTCGACGTCCTGCGCCGCGGCGCCTCCACCTGGATCTCCAAGCTCCTGCTCGGTCTGCTCATCGTCTCCTTCGGAGTGTGGGGCATCGCCGACGTCTTCCGCGGCTTCGGCTCGAACACCGCCTATCGCGTCGGCTCGCGCGAGATCGGCGTGATCGAACTCGATCAGGATTATCAACGCGAGTTGCAGCAGGTTTCCCGCCGCATCGGCCGCCCGTTCAACAAGGACGAGGCGCTGAAGACCGGGCTGTCGCAGCAGATCCTGTCGCGCATCGTCACCGAGGCGACGATCGGCGAGGCCGCCCGCCTGCAGGGCCTCGGCGTTTCGGACCAGACGATCCGCGAGGAGATCTTCCGCGATCCGAACTTCAAGGGGCCGAACGGCGCCTTCGACAGCAACCGCTTCGTCGACCTGCTGCGCTCGAACGGCTGGAACGAGGACATGTACGTCATGCGCCGGCGCGCCGATCTGCTGCGCAGCCAGCTGCTCGACGGCCTTTCCGGTGGCCAGCCGGCGCCCAAGGTGCTGGCCGAGGCGATCGACACCTATCGCAACGAGACCCGCGCGGTGAAATACGCGATCCTCGGCGCGGCCAGCCTCGGCGATCTCGGCACCCCCTCGGACGCCGATCTGCAGGCCTTCTTCACTGAGCGGGCGCGCGCCTTCCGCGCCCCGGAGACCCGCACCATCGCCGCGCTGATTCTCGATCCGGCCTCGATCGCCCGCGCGGAGGACGTCACCGACGACGACGCCAAGGCCGACTACGAGAGCCGCAAGGCCTCCTATGCGACGCCGGAGAAGCGCCGGGTGCTGCAGATCTCGGTCGCCGACGAGGCCGCCGGTCAGGCGCTCATCGACGAGCTGAAGCAGGGCGAGAGCTTCGAGGCCGCCGCCGAAAAGCGCGGTCAGAAGCCCGCCGACATCGACCTCGGGCTGATGCCGAAGACCGGCTTCGTAGATCCGAAGGTCGCCGACGCCGCCTTCGCGCTTCCCGCCGTCGGCGACGTCTCCGGCGTCGTCGAGGGCAAGTTCGGCCGGGTCGTGCTGAAGCTCGCCGAGAAGGTCGACGCCACCGCCAAGAGCTTCGCCGAGGTCGCTCCCGAGTTGAAGAAGGAGATCGCCGCCAAACGCGCCGAGGGCGACATCCTGTCGCGTCACGATCAGGTCGAGGACGCCCTGGCCGGTGGCGCCAAGCTCGACGAGATCGCCAAGCGGCTGTCGCTGAAGCTCACCACCTTCGACCGCGTCGACAAGCAGGGTCGCCTCGCCGACGGCACCAAGCCGGCCGGCGTCGCCAAATACGACGACATGATCAAGGGTGCCTTCGAGAGCGACGTCGGGGTCGAGAACGACCCGATCGACCTCGGCGGCAAGGGCTTCATGTGGTACGCGGTGACCGCGATCGATCCCGCCCATGACCAGACGCTCGATCAGGTGCGCGACCGCGTGCTGGCCGCCTGGAAGGCGGAGGAGACGTCGAAGCG
>JAAYVT010000376.1 GCA_012517025.1 Phyllobacteriaceae bacterium
CATCGCCACCTTCGTCAGCCGCAAGGTCGGCGTCGTCGCCGGCCTCGACTTCGCCCGCCGCGCCATGGCGACGATGGATCCGGCGATCCGCTTCTCCGAGCTGATCTCCGACGGCGCCCGCGTCGGCCCCGGCGACGTGATCGCCCGGGTCGAGGGCTCGGCCCGCGCCGTGCTGTCGGCGGAGCGGGTGGCGCTGAACTTCCTCGGCCGGCTCTCCGGCGTCGCCTCGGCGACGCGGATGTTCGCCGACCGCATCGCCCACACCAAGACCAAGATCGTCTGCACCCGCAAGACCACGCCGGGGCTGCGCGCCTTCGAGAAATACGCGGTGAAGTGCGGCGGCGGCGCCAACCACCGCTTCGGCCTCGACGACGCGATCCTGATCAAGGACAACCACATCGCGGTGTGCGGCTCGGTTTCCGAGACGATCCGGCGCGCGCGCGCCTTCGCCGGCCACTTGGTGCGTATCGAAGTCGAGGTCGACACGCTCGATCAGCTGCGCGAGGCGATGACCGCCGCCCCCGACGCCGTGTTGCTCGACAACATGGGGCCGGAGACGCTGCGTCAGGCGGTGGCGATCGTCGCCGGCCGGGCGGTGACCGAGGCCTCCGGCGGGGTCGGGCCGGACACGGTGGCGGCGATCGCCGAATCCGGCGTCGACCTGATCTCCACCGGCTGGATCACCCATTCCGCGCCGGTGCTCGACATCGGCCTCGACATCGACGTGCGCTGAGCGGCGCGGAGCCGGTCAGCGCTTCGACTCGATCTCGACGAAGCTCAGCGTCGTCGTGCCGGCGTTCATCACGTCGTGCTCGACGCCGAGGGCGCGGCTGTAGGTCTCGCCCGCCGTCACCGTCCGTTCGGTCACCGCGCCGTCGACCTCCCAAGCCATCACCGCGTCGGTCAGGATCACCACGACGTAGTCCATGCCGTGGCGGTGCCAACCGGTGACGGCGCCGGGCTCGAAGTCCCAACGGGTGGCGCGGACGCGCTCGTCGTCGACGAGGACGGTGGCGACGGCGGGGGTGGTGCAGGCGAACGGCATGGGCTCTCCTCGGAGGCGGGATCTGTGACGGATCGGGCCGGCGACGCGGTCGCGCGGCGCTTCCGAGGTCGAGCTTGGCATGCTGGGTGATCACCCGCGTCCCGTCCGGCGCGCAGGAGCCATGCCGGTGCAGGAACGACGAAAGCCGCCACGGGAGGGCTGTCCCGGGCGGCCTTCGGAAGAGCGTGGCGCGCCGATCACGGCGGCAGCAGGTCGTCGGGGTTCTTCGGCGGGGACGCCTGATCCTCCTCGTCGCCGAGCAGCGACTTGAAGCGATATTCGACGTCGGTGGTCTTGGCGTAGCCGATCGCCGGCACGTCGGGCTGGGCCCAGACGCGGGAGGCGGGCGGCAGGGTCGCGACCTGGCCCTCGGGGACCGGCGGCAGCACGATCGGGCCCTTGCGCGGGGCGTGACGGTCGCGTTCGCCGAGCGAGGCGATCGCCGACTGGGTGACCACCCGGCCGGGGCCGGTGCGCACCATCGCGACGACGACGCTGCCGTCGGCGGTCGCGGTCGGCGCCAGCGCGAGACGCGGCAGGGCCTTCTCCGATTGCGGCGCGACCAGCGAGGCGATGGTGGCGACCGGCGGCCAGCCGTCCTGCGAGGGCGGCACCACCGCGAGGGTCGGGCGAGTGAAGATCTCCTGTTCGGTGGCGCGGCCGAAGGGGGCGGGCGAGAACAGGCGATCGGTCTTGCCGGTGCGATTGACGGTCGGATGGGCGCGCGGCAGCGACGGCGCGACGGCGTCGGGGCTCGCTCCGGCAGCCGGATTGGCGCCGGTGGTCTCCGGTTCGGGCGCGTCGGCGGGCACCTGCTTGGGCACGTCGCGCGGCGGCAGATCGGCCTCGGCGACGACGATCGGTTTGACGTCGATCACCACCGGCTTGGCGGCGACCACCATCGGCGGTTCCGGCGCCTTCGGTTCCAGCACGACGGGCGAGCCGTCGAGCGCCATCGGCATCTGGTCGGCGGCGAGATGGACCGCGGCGGCGGCGGCGGCGAGGCGCACGTCGCGCACCCCGTCCCAATCCGCCATCCAGGCGTCGCCGGAGCGCATCGTCCACCGGATCGGCGCTTCGCCCGAAGGCGCCCGGCCGAACACGGCGACGGCGATCAGTCCCAGGAGAAGGACGGGCGCCGCCCGCAATCGCGAGGAGGTCTTCACCCGTCGAGCCGCACGGGGGCGGCGGCGATCATTCGGCATACGCGATACCAGCTCCGAACAGGATCGTTCGGCGTCCCGAACCGTGGCAGATCGGCCACGGTCCATGGGTTCGCCTCTCGATCGAGCCGATCATCGCTCGGTAACCTCGAGAAAGAGTTAAGCGCTCCGCGAAAATTCGAGGAGGTTTCCGGCCGCTCAGGGGCCGCCGGAGAGCCGCGCGCCGAGCACGCCGTCGAGGCGGCGGATCGCCCCGAACGGCCCCTCCCCGGCGGGTGCGGAAACGGCGGCGACGGCGGCGAGGCCGCGCAGGCCGAAGCGCACCCGGATCGCGTCGGCGACCCAGTCGCGCGCCTGCGCCGCCCGCAGCACCGCTCTGCGGCCGGCGGCGTCGAGCCAGGCGGCATGGGCGGCGACGGCGGCGGCGAGCTCGTCGAGGCCGGTGCCGGCGGTCGAGGACACCATCACCACCGGCGCGATCCAGTCGTCGGGCCCGTGCGAGGCGAGGGTCAGGGCGCCGGCGACGTCGGCGAGGGCGCGACGGGCGGGATCGCCCATGTCGGCCTTGGTGACGCAGACGACGTCGGGCAGCTCCATGACGCCGGCCTTCATGAACTGTAGGCTGTCGCCCGAACCCGGCTGGATGCACAGGAGCACGGTGTCGGCGACCGAGGCGATGTCGCCCTCCGACTGGCCGATGCCGACGCTCTCCACCAGCACCAGATCGTAGACCGCGCGCATCAGCACGATCGCCGCCACGGCGTGGTCGGAGAGGCCGCCGAGCCGGTCGCGCGCCGCCATCGAACGGACGAAGACGCCCTGGTCCTCCGGATCGGTCCTGAGGCGGGTGCGGTCGCCGAGCAGGGCGCCGCCGGTGAAGCGCGAGGAGGGGTCGACCGCCACCACCCCGACGCTGCGGCCCTCGGCACGGGCGCGGGCGATCAGCGCGTTGGTCAGTGTCGACTTGCCGACCCCGGGCGGGCCGGTCAGGCCGATCACGTCGGCCTTCGGGTTCGCCGTCGCCTCGTCGAGCAGACGCGCCAGCCCCTCCGAGCCGTGGGCGGTCTCGATCAGGGTCAGGGCACGCGCGACGGCCGGCTTGCCGCCGGCGCGAATCTCGGAGAGCGACGGGATCGGGCGGGTCATGGCGCGCACCATCGCGGATGTGCCGATCTCGGTAAAGCCGACCGCTCTCAGTCTTTCGGCGGGACGATTGCGGACCATCGAGATTCGCGTGATGATGGTGACGGCGATCCGATGCACGATCGGATCGGCCGCTCTCTCGGATCCCGGAGGCCGCTCGTGACGAAGCCGTCCGCGTCCCACCCCGCCGACACGCCGCGCGGCATGCGCTTCGGCCTCGGCCTCGTCGCCATCGTCGCCACGCTGGCGGGGCTCCTCGATCTCCTCGGCGCCGTCCTGCGCGACGGTCTCGCCGCGCCGCTCGGCGACGAGGTGGTCGATCCGGCGCTGAAGTTGTTCGGCGTGGCGATCGTCGCCTGGGCGCTGCTGCGCGCCGGCGACGTGTTGAAGTTCAAGTACGGCGGGCTCGAAGTGCAGCTCGGCCGCGATCTGGAGACGGCGACCGAGACCGCCAACGAGAACGTCAGCGCGTTGAAGGCCGAGATCGACCGGCTGAAGCGCGCGGTGGCGGCGGCCGGGCCGACGACGCCGACCGGACCGACGGCGGCGAGCGAGATCGACCGGCTCGTCCTTCGACCGTTCGCCGTCGACGCCGACCGCCTCGCCGCGCCGGCGCATCCGGCACCGGTGGCGATGCCGACGTTGCCGCCGCCGACGGTGCGCGACGACGTCAACAAGGGGCGGTTCGGCGGGCTCGCCGAGCGCGACGGTCATCGTCTGTCGGTGCGGTTCCTCAACGGCGCCGCCGACGACCGACTGGTGCCGATCGTGCTCACGGTGCGGCGTACCGACGGCGGCGTCCTCGACGCGACCGTCCATTTCTTCCTGCACGACACGTTCGCGCGGTCCGAGGTGATCGCGCCGGCCGTCGACGGCGTCGCCGAGACCGCGCGCATCCTGATCCGCGGCGGCTTCACGGTGGGGGCGTGGGTCGAGGGGACCGGCATCCTGCTCGAACTCGACCTCGCCCTCGAGCCGGGAGCGCCGACGGTGGTGCGCACGCTCTGACGGCGGAGAGCGGCGGCAAAACCCGTCGACCGCCGATGAGAGGGAGGACACATCCATGCAGATCACGCTGCTGTCGTGGCTCGTCGGGGCGATCACCGTCGGTGGGTCCGGCGTCGCCTCCGCCGTGGTGATCCGACAACTTCTGAAGCAAAAGAGCTGGTCGCTCACCGACGCGCTGTCGGAGGAGGTCGAGCTCTCGATCCTCGAGGCCGACGGGCGCCCGGTCACCGACGCCACCGGCGCGGCGATGAAGGCGACCACCCTCAAGGCCAGCGTCAGCCGCCTCATCGCCCTGTTCGGGCTGATCGGCATTCTGATGGCCTACATCGGCTTCGCCCTCATCCTGCTCGTCGCCTTCGCCGACGAGGCGAAGCTGTCGGAGGAGACCATCGCCTCGGCCCAGGCGATCGTGAAGTTCCTGCTCGCCGGCCTGACGATGTTCGCGCCCTATCTGGTCAGCCGCTTCTCCGCCGCCTTCGAGGCGTTGCGCGGGCGGTTGGGGTGACCGGAGGCGGCGCGGTCCTGGACGCGGTCGGCCGGGGCGGATAGCTTCGGGACAACCGGAACCCGAGATCCGCCCATGCGCACCACCGTCCCCGCCGCCGCCGTTCTGGTCGCCTCCGTCCTGCTCGCGTCGGGCGCCCGCGCCGACGGAGAGAGCTACGTGCCGCCGGCGCTCGCCCCCTTCGCCGAGGCGTTGCAGCCGCTGCCCGCGAGCGCCGCGGGGATCGAGGGCCGCACCTACGTGCCGGTGCATTCGAGCGTGATGGCGATCGGCGGCGAGACCCGCATCGACTTCTCGATCACACTGTCGGTGCACAACCCATCCGCCACCCGGCCGATCGTGGTCGAACGCATCGACTACCACGACACCGCCGGCCGGCTGGTGGAGGCCCGGCTCGACCGGCCGGTGGCGCTGCGGCCCTTCGGCACCATCCAGGTGGTGGTCACCCAACCCGACACCCGCGCCGGACTGGGTGCCGACTTCGTGGTCGATTGGACGGCGCCCACCGCCTCGATCGAGCCGATCGTCGAGGCGGTGATGATTTCCTCGCACGGTTCGCAGGGCTACGCCTTCTCGACCGTCGGCCGCAAAGTCGAGCGCTGACCCGCGACACGCCCTCCGAGCCCCCCCGCCGAGGGGATCCGCACGGTTACGGAGGGGCGGGACGCCGCACCACGACGCGACGAGCACGCGGTTCCCCGGAGATCGGCCGACGGCGTCACTCGAGATCGATTTTTCACAAATTCGCGAATTTTGTTCCTTGATTTATTCCTCGATCGGATGAATTTTGCATTCCCGCGCGAAATGCCCATGTCGCGCGCGCAATTCTCCCCTGCCGAGGCGTGCCTGCTCGATCGGGCCGACCGACGTAGGGATCCGACACAGAGATCGGCCGATCCGGCCGAACGCCCACGGAAGGCTCGATCCATGACCTCTCGCCTCGTCCTCCTCTCGCTCGCCCTCGCGCTTTCGGCCGGCACCGCTCACGCCCAGATCAAGATCGGCGTCGCCGGTCCGATGACGGGGGCGCTCGCCGTCTACGGTCAGCAGATGCGCAACGGCGCGGAGATGGCGGTGGCCGACATCGACGCCAAGGGCGGCGTCCTCGGTAAGCAGCTCGAGCTCACCGCCGGCGACGATCAGGCCGATCCCAAGCAGGGCGTGTCGGTGGCCAACAAGATGGCCGGCGACGGCGTCAAGTTCGTGGCCGGGCATCTGAACTCGGGCGTGTCGATCGCCGCCTCCGACGTCTACGCCGAGAACGGCATCCTGGAGATCTCGCCCTCCACCACCAACCCGAGCTTCACCGATCGCGGCCTGCCGAACGTCTTCCGCACCTGCGGGCGCGACGACCAGCAGGGCAAGGTGGCGGGCGCCTTCCTGGCCAAGACCTTCGCCGGCAAGAAGATCGCGGTGCTCGACGACAAGACCACCTACGGCCGCGGCCTCGCCGACGAGACCAAGAAGGCGCTGGTGGCGGCCGGCATGACGCCGGTGCTCTCCGAGTCGATCAACGGCGGCGAGAAGGACTACGGCGCGCTGGTCTCCAAGATCAAGGCGGCGCAGGCCGACGTGGTCTATTTCGGCGGCACCCACGCCGATGCCGGCCTGATCATCCGCCAGATGCGCGACCAGGGCGTCAAGGCGCCGCTGATGGGCGGCGACGGCATCAACTCCGGCGAGCTCGCCGCGATCGCCGGCCCCGACGGCATCGACGGCACGTTGATGACCTTCAGCCCGGATCCGCGCAAGATCCCCGGCTCCGCCGACGTGGTGGCGCGCTTCCGCGCCAAGTCGATCGAACCGGAGGCCTTCACCCTCTACACCTACGCCGCCGTCGAGGTGTGGGCGCAGGCGGTGCAGGAGGCAGGCTCCACCGACACCACCAAGGTCGCCAAGGTGATCCATTCCGGCCGACCGTTCCAGACCGTGGTCGGCCAGCTCTCCTACGACGCCAAGGGCGACATCACCACGCCGGCCTACGTCGTCTATCGCTGGAAGAAGGGCGCCGACGGCAAGGCCGACTATTCGGAAGCCGAGTGAGCGATCCGATCACCGCACGATGAAACGAGCGGGCGCGCCCTCGGCGCGCCCGTCTTCGCATCCGCGTAGTAGCGGAGTGTTACCTCGGACGCGCCGTCTCGAGGGATGCTCGCTCCAGTGCCCTCCCCGCCCCGCTTCCCGGGGTGCCGAGAGGGGGCGCGAAGGGAGCGAAACATGTCCAAGACGATCCTGATGCTGGTCGGCGATTTCGTCGAAGACTACGAGGCGATGGTGCCGTTCCAGACGCTGCTGGCGGTCGGCCACACCGTCCATGCGGTCTGCCCCGGCAAGGCGGCGGGAGACAGCGTCGCCACCTCGATCCACGACTTCGAGGGGCAACAGACCTATTCGGAAAAGCGCGGCCACAATTTCGCGATCAACGCCGCCTTCCCGACCTCGGCGGCGGATTACGACGCGCTCGTCATCCCGGGCGGGCGGGCGCCGGAATATCTGCGCCTAGACGCC
>JAAYVT010000377.1 GCA_012517025.1 Phyllobacteriaceae bacterium
ACGAGGACGCTGAGGGCCGTGGCCGTTCGGTCGCCGCCTTCAAGCGTCGCGTCCAGCGCCAGCAGCGCCGCATGCAGTCCTTCGAACCGCGTGAGAAGATCTCCCGCGAGGTGATCCTGCCCGAGACGATCACCATTCAGGAACTGTCGAACCGCATGGCCGAACGCGCCGTCGACGTCATCAAGCTGCTGATGAAGCAGGGCCAGATGATGAAGATCAACGACGTGATCGACGCCGACACCGCGGAGATCATCGCCACCGAGATGGGCCACACGGTGAAGCGTGTCGCCGAGTCCGACGTCGAGGAAGGCCTGTTCGCCGCCGTCGACGCGGAGTCCGATCTGGTGTCGCGTCCGCCGGTCGTCACCATCATGGGTCACGTCGACCACGGCAAGACGTCGCTGCTCGACGCCATCCGCTCCACCAAGGTGGCGGCGGGCGAGGCCGGCGGCATCACCCAGCACATCGGCGCCTATCAGGTCGAGATCCACGGCCAGAAGATCACCTTCATCGACACCCCCGGCCACGAGGCGTTCACCGCGATGCGTTCGCGCGGCGCCAAGGCGACCGACATCGTCGTGTTGGTGGTGGCGGCCGACGACGGCGTCATGCCGACGACGGTCGAGGCGATCAACCACACCCGCGCCGCCGGCGTGCCGATCATCGTGGCGATCAACAAGATCGACAAGCCGCAGGCCGACCCGCAGCGCGTCCGCACCGCCCTCCTCCAGTACGAGGTGATGGTGGAATCGATGGGCGGCGAGGTGCTGGAGGTCGAGGTCTCGGCCAAGCAGCGGCTCAACCTCGAGAAGCTGCTCGAGGCGATCCTGCTGCAGTCCGAAGTGCTCGAGTTGCGCGCCAACCCGAGCCGTCCCGCCGAAGGCACCGTCATCGAAGCCAAGCTCGACAAGGGCCGCGGTCCGGTCGCGACCGTGCTGGTCCAGCGCGGCACCCTCAAGGTCGGCGACATCCTGGTCGCCGGTCCGGCTTGGGGCCGCGTCCGCGCCCTGCTCGACGACCACGGCGAAAACGTCGGGGCGGCGCTGCCGTCGATGCCGGTCGAGGTGCTCGGCTTCCAGGAGACCCCGGAGGCGGGCGACCGCTTCGCGGTGGTGGAGAACGAGGCCCGCGCCCGCGAGGTCGCCGACTATCGCCAGCGGCTGAAGCGCGAGAAGGCGCAGGCCCGCGGCTCGTCGGCGCGTGGTTCGCTGACCGAGATGATGAACCAGCTCAAGACCGCCGGTCGCAAGGAGTTCGCTCTGGTCGTCAAGACCGACGTGCAGGGCTCGCTCGAGGCGATCATCGGGGCGCTGGAGAAGCTCGGCAACGACGAAGTCCGTGCCCGCGTCATCCACGGCGGCGTCGGCGGCATCACCGAGTCGGACGTCTCGCTGGCCTCGGCCTCGGGCGCGGCGATCATCGGCTTCAACGTTCGTGCCTCCAAGGAGGCGCGCGAAGCGTCGGAGCGCGAAGGCGTCGAGATCCGCTACTACAACATCATCTACGACCTGGTCGACGACGTGAAGAAGGCGATGAGCGGCATGCTCACGCCGGAAATCCGCGAGACCATGCTCGGCAACGCCAAGATCCTGGAGATCTTCAACGTCTCCAAGGTCGGCAAGGTGGCGGGCTGTCTCGTCACCGACGGCTCGGTCGAGCGCGGCGCCTCGGTCCGCCTCATCCGCGACAACGTCGTCATCCACGAAGGCAAGCTCTCGCAGCTCAAGCGCTTCAAGGACGACGCCAAGGAGGTTCAGGTCGGCCAGGAGTGCGGCATGTCCTTCGAGGCCTATCAGGACATGCGCGCCGGCGACGTCATCGAGTGCTACCGCGTCGAGGAGATCGCCCGCACCCTGTGATCGGGCCTCTCGTGACTTTCGGGCGGCGTCGGATCGGCGCCGCCCGATCCGTCTTCGTCCCCGTCGGGTCCGATCCCTGACCGAGGTGAGAACATGTCGAAATCCGTCCGGTTTCGTTTCGGACGCGCCGATTGGGTCGCGCTGTCGACCGCCGTCGCGCGTCGCCCCTGGCATTTCCGCATCGTGACGCTGGTCGCCTCGCTGTCGGTGATGGTGTTCGTGATGGCGTGGTTGCGTTCGGACCTCGATCCGAACCGCTCGATGCTCTCCGACGTGCTTTCCGGCGATCGCAAGTGGTGGCCGTTCCTCGGCTTCCTCGGGCTGTTCTCGGCCGGCATGATGTTCCGCCATCTGCTGGTCGGCCTCTCCGCCCGCTTCGGCTTTTCCTCGATGCCGATCGCCGATCGCGAACTCGAGGTGAGCCTCGACGCCGAGGGCGTGCGGGCGGTCGCCACCGACGGTTCCGGCTTCGATTGGCGTTTCACGTGGAACGAAATCACCCGGCTGATCGAGACGCCGGAGCGGCTGATCGTCGCCACCGGCGCCCGTCGCGGCCTGCCGATCCCGCGCACCGCCTTCGCCCGCGACGTCGATTTCGAGCGCTTCCGAAAGGAGCTGCTCGCGCGTCTTCCGAAAGGAGTTCCCCATGACCGCGCCTGAACACGGTCCCTCGCAGCGCCAGTTGCGCGTCGGCGAGATCGTCCGCCACGCCCTCGCCGACATCCTCACCCGCGGTCAGATGGCCGATCCGGACCTCGACGGCGCGGTGATCACCGTGCCGGAGGTGCGGATGTCGCCGGACTTGAAGAACGCCACCGCGCTGGTCATGCCGCTCGGCGGCCGCGACACCAAGAAGGTGATGGCGGCGCTGGAACGGTCGCGGAAGTGGTTCCGGGGCCAGATCGCCCGTCGGGTCGACCTGAAGTTCGCCCCCGACGTCCGCTTCCTCCTCGACACCCGTTTCGACGACGACGATCGGGTGACGACGATGCTGCACCGTCCCGAGGTCGCTCGCGACCTCGACGAGGACGACGAGAGCTGAGCGGTCGCGCCCGCGATCTCCGACAATACCGTTTCGACGAAGGCGCATCATGGCCCGCAGGAAGAAGTTCGACGACGTTCACGGTTGGGTGGTGCTCGACAAGCCGATCGAGATGACCTCCACCCAGGCGGTGGCGCGGCTGAAGAAGCTCGCCCACGCCAACAAGTGCGGTCACGCCGGCACCCTCGACCCGCTCGCCTCCGGCATGCTGCCGATCGCCTTCGGCGAGGCGACCAAGACGGTGTCCTTCGTCATGGACGGCACCAAGATCTATCGCTTCACCGTCCGCTGGGGCGCCCAGACCACCACCGACGACACCGAGGGCGAGGTGATCGCCCGCTCCGACGTCCGCCCGAGTCGTGAGGCGATCGAGGCGATCCTGCCGGAATTCACCGGCGAGATCCTGCAGGTGCAGCCGAAGTTCTCGGCGATCAAGATCGACGGCGAGCGCGCCTACGACCTCGCCCGCGACGGCGAGGACGTGGTGCTGGAGGCCCGCCCGATCGAGATCATCGATCTCGCTCTGGTCGAGGTCCCGGACGCCGACACCGCCGTGTTCGAGTGCGAA
>JAAYVT010000378.1 GCA_012517025.1 Phyllobacteriaceae bacterium
CGGCTCCACCACCCGCGAGCAGATCCTCGATCAGATGAAGAAGGCGATGGACCGCCGCGTCGCCGACGTCTGGGCGCATCGCACCCCCGGTCTGCCGCTCGCCTCGGCCAAGGAAATGGTGATCCTCGCCTCGATCGTCGAGAAGGAGACCGGCAAGGCCGACGAGCGCCCGCGCGTCGCCGCCGTCTTCATCAACCGGCTGAAGAAGGGCATGCGGCTGGAGACCGATCCGACCGTGCTCTACGGCCTCTACGGCGGCCGGGCGTGGCTGGAGGGGCGCACCATCACCCGCACCGACCTCGCCTCGGCGACCCCCTACAACACCTATCGCGTCGCCGGCCTGCCGCCGGGACCGATCTGCAACCCCGGTCGCGCCGCGCTCGAGGCGGTCGCCAATCCGTCGCGCACCGACGAGCTGTTCTTCGTCGCCGACGGCACCGGCGGTCACGTCTTCGCCCGCACCCTCGACGAGCACAATCGCAACGTCCAACGTTGGCGTGCGATCGAGCAACAGAGCCGCAAGCCGGTCGAGGGCGTCGGCGTCCGGCCCCTTGCGCCGCCGGCGCCGGCGGGGCAGAACGGCGGGTGACGTCGGAAGCGTCGGGCGATCCGGCGAACCTTCGGGCGATCGGCGCCGCCGGGCACGGCGACGCCGGCCCCGAGTCGCGTCAGCGGGAGATCGACCGATGCCCCTCTATTCCATGACCGGATTCGCCCGTCGCGACGGGGTCGCCCAGGGCCACCGTTGGACTTGGGAACTGCGCTCCGTCAACGGCAAGGGCCTGGATGCCCGCCTGCGTCTGCCGCCCGGCCTCGACCGCCTGGAGATCGGCGTGCGCGAACGCCTGTCGAAGCGCCTGACCCGCGGCAACGTCCAGGCCGCGCTGACCTTGGCGCGCGAGGAAGCCGCGACCGCGCTCAGAATCAACGAAGCGGTGCTCGACGCGGTGATCGCCGCGATGAACCGCGTCGCCGACCGCATCGACGCCACCGCCCCGACCCTCGACGGGGTGTTGGCGATCAAGGGGGTGCTGGAGACCGCCGAGGTCGAGGACGACGAGGCGACCCGCGCCGCCCTCGACGCCGCCCTGCTCGTCGGGCTCGACGACGCGATCGACGATCTGCTCGCCGCCCGGGCGCGCGAGGGCGAGGCGATCGGCCGCGTCCTCCTCGGCCAGATCGACGAGATCGCCCGCCTCACCGCGGCGGCGGAAGCCCATCCCGCCCGCACCCCCGAGGCGATCCGCGCCCGTCTCGCCGAACAGGTCGAGGCGCTGCTCGGCGCGGTGCCGGCGCTCGATCCGCAGCGGCTGGCGCAAGAGGCGGTGTTGCTCGCCACCCGCGCCGACATTCGCGAGGAGCTCGATCGCCTCGTCACCCACGTCGCCGAGGCTCGCCGTCTGCTCGGCGAGGGTGGGCCGGTCGGCCGCCGCCTCGACTTCCTCACCCAGGAATTCAACCGCGAGACCAACACGCTGTGTTCCAAGGCCAACGATCGCGGCGTGACCGCCATCGGCCTCGATCTCAAGGCGGTGGTCGATCAGCTGCGCGAGCAGATCCAGAACATCGAGTGACGCCGACATGAGTGCCCCGCTTCCCACCCGCCGTCGCGGTCTCGGCTTCGTGCTCGCCTCGCCCTCCGGCGCCGGCAAGTCGACCCTGTCCCGTCTGCTGATCGAACAGGACCGCGAGATCGCGCTGTCGGTGTCGGTGACGACCCGCGCCAAGCGCCCCTCCGAGATCGACGGGGTGCACTATCACTTCATCTCGAAGAATCGCTTCCAGGCGCTGCGCGATCACGGCGAGCTGCTCGAATGGGCCGAGGTGCACGGCAACTTCTACGGCACTCCGCGCGAGGCGGTGGAGAAGGCCTTCGCCGACGGTCGCGACATCCTGTTCGACATCGATTGGCAGGGCACGGTGCAGGTCAAGGAGAAGCTGCCCGACGACGTCGTGGCGATCTTCATCCTGCCGCCGTCGATGAAGGAGCTCGCCGCCCGCCTGCATCGCCGCGCCGAGGACAGCGAAGAGGTGATCGCCAAGCGGTTGGAGAACGCCAAGGTCGAGATCGCCGAATGGCGCCGCTTCGACTACGTCATCGTCAACGACGCGCTGGAGCGCGCCTACGACGACGTCCGCGCCATCCTGCGCACCGAGCGCCTGAAGCGCTTCCGTCAGACCGGTCTCGAGAGCTTCGTCGAGGGGCTGCTCGCCGAGTGAGGCTCACCGCCGCGCGGTCAGCGCGTTCGTCAGCCGCACGAAGCCGGCGACGTCGATCTCCTCGGCCCGCCGGGTCGCCTCGATCCCGGCGGCTTCGAGCAGCCCCGGCGCGTCGCCCAGGCTCTTCAGCGACTGCCTGAGCATCTTGCGGCGCTGGCCGAAGGCCGCCGCCACCACCCGCTCCAACGCGTCCGGATCAACCGTGAGCGGCGTCGCGCGCGGCACCAGCCGCACCACCGACGACGTCACCTTCGGCGGCGGCGAGAACGCCGAGGGGGAGAGATCGAACAGGATCCGCGCCTCGGTGCGCCAGCCGGCGAGCACGCCGAGCCGGCCGTAATGGTCGGAGGCCGGCGTCGCCACGATTCGCTCGGCGACCTCGCGTTGGAACATCAGCGTCGCCGACGCCCACCACGCCGGCCACGGCTCGGCCCGGAGCCAGCCGACCAGCAACGGCGTCGCGACGTTGTAGGGGAGGTTGGCGCACAGTCGCGCCGGCCGACCGAAGCCGTGTTCGGCGACGAGCGCGGCCATGTCGACCTCCAGCGCGTCGCCCTCGATCACGGTGAGGCGGTTCGGATGGCGTTCGGCGATCTCCGCGAGCGCGGCGAGGCAGCGCCGGTCGCGCTCGATCGCCACCACCCGGCCCGCGCCCTCCGCCAGCAGCGCCCGGGTGAGGCCGCCCGGTCCGGGGCCGACCTCGACGATCAATTCGCCCTCGAGCGGCCCGCCGGCGCGCGCGATTCGGGCGGTGAGGTTGAGATCGAGCAGGAAGTTCTGCCCGAGCGACTTCAGCGCCGCGATCTCGTGCCGCGCGATGACCTCGCGCAGCGGCGGCAGATCGTCGATCTGCGTCATCGCGCCGACCCCGTCATCGCCGCCGCCATCCGCAGCGCCGCGATCAGGCTGCCGGGATCGGCGACGCCTTTCCCGGCGATGTCGAGCGCGGTGCCGTGGTCGGGCGAGGTGCGCACGAACGGCAGCCCCAGCGTCACGTTGACCGTCTCGTCGAAGGCCAGCGTCTTGACCGGGATCAGCGCCTGATCGTGATACATGCACAGCGCCGCGTCCCAGGTCGCCCGCGCCCGCGCGTGGAACATCGTGTCGGCGGGCAGGGGCCCGCGCGCGTCGATCCCCTCGGCGCGCAGCCGCGCCACCGCCGGCGCGATCACGTCGAGGTCCTCGCGCCCCATCGCCCCGGCCTCGCCGGCATGCGGGTTGAGCCCGGCGATCGCCAGACGCGGGGAGGGGAGGCCGAAGCGGGTCGCGAGATCGGCGGCGACGATCCGCGCGGTGGCGACGATCGTCTCGGCGTCGAGGCTGCGGGCGGCCTCGGCGAGCGAGACGTGCACGGTCACCGGAACGGTTTTGAGATCCGGTCCGGCGAGCATCATCACCGGCCGCCACGCCACCCCGTCCGGCGGCGGCGCGATCTTCGCGGCGAGCGCGCCGAGGAACTCGGTGTGGCCGGGATGGGCGAAACCGACGGCGTAGAGCGCATGCTTGTTGAGTGGATTGGTGACCACCGCCGCGGCGCGGCCGGCGGCGACGTCGTCGACCGCCCGCTCGATCGCCGCGATCACCAGCGGCGCGTCGACCGGATCGAGCCGGCCGGGCTCGCCGACGCAGGGCAGGCCGAGATCGACCACCGGCAGCGCGGTGTCGAACAGCACCGCGGCTTCCTCCGGCGTCGTCGCCCGCACCGGCACGTCGAGCCCGAGCCGCCGGGCACGTCGCTCGAACAGCGCCACCGAGCCGATCACGTAGAACGGCGGCAGGCGCGTCTCGCCCCGCCGCATCCAGGCCGCCAGCGTCACGTCCGGGCCGATGCCCGCCGGTTCGCCACAGGTCAGCGCCAGCGGCGCGGGGGTCCGGCTCGCCACGGCGTCCTCACTTGCGATAGTCGATGACCGCGATGCGCCTCAGATCGTTGATGTAGCGGCGGGCGAACACCTCGCCCTCCTGCTGGCGCAGTTCTTCCTCGATCTTGTTGCGGACCGAGAAGTCGCCGGAGAGGTCGCGCTTTTCGCAGACCGCCACCATCTCGACGCCGATCGGCGTGCGCAGCGGCTTGGCGAGGTGACCGACGGCGACGTCGCCGAGCAGGCCGCGGAACTGCTCCGGCAGCTCGTCCTCGGTGCGCTTGCCGAGATTCTTGACCAGCGCCTCGCGCAGCGGCTTGACCGCCTCGACCAGCTGATCGCAGGAGGTGATCCGCGCCCTCCGCGCCTCCGCCTCGCGCATCCGCTCGCCCTCGCCGGCGCCCTTCGGGATCACCAGCACCACCTGCTTCAGGGTGTATTCGGCGGTCTTGCCGTCACCCGTCGGCGCCGGCTTGCCGGAACTCTCCTTCTTGGCGAGCGCGTCGACGATCTGCGAATCGGAGATCGACACGGTGCGATTGAAGCGGCCGACCACGAGCTGTTGCCACAGGATCTGGATCCGCAGGCGCTCCTTCAGGTTCTTCGCGCCGATGCCCTGTTGGGAGAGGCCCTGCGCCAGCTGCGCCGGCGAGATCTTGAGCCGTCCGGCGATCGAGGCGAAGGCGGCGTCGACCTGCTGGTCGTTGATCGTGATGCCGACCCGTTTGCCCTCCTGCAGCTTCAGCTTGTCCTCGATCAGCTCCTCGGTGGCGGCGCGCTCGACCGAGGCGGCGCTGGTGCGGCTGGTCAGGCGCAGGAGACGCGCCCGTTCGGCGATCTCGTTCGAGGTGATCGGCTCGCCGTTGACCACGACGCGAATCTGCGAAGCCGCCGACGCGGGCGCGATCGACGCGACGCCGATCCCGACGAAACAGGCGATCGTGGCGACGGCGACGGTGAGGCGTTTGGTGAGCGGCATCCGATTACATCCCTGAGTGACCCGCGAACGACGTTCGGCCGATCGTCCCGACCGATCGGAGACGGATCCTGGTGTCGGTCGGGGTCTTCCTGCAAGTCCGAAGTGGCGGAATCGTGATGATCCCTGCCGTTTCGCGCTCAGTTCGAGCTGGCCAGGCTGTTCGACAGGCTGCCGTCGCCGAGGGTGCGCAGGCCGAATCTCAGGAAGACCGTCTGGTCGTGGATCTGTTTGGCGGTGCCGGCATCGACCGACCAGTAGGTCGATTCGGCATAGGAGAGCGAGATCGAGAAGCTGTCGTTGTCGTAGCCGACGCCGGCGTTGGAGCCGGTGACCGAGCGGTCGACGAGGTCGTAGCGGATGCCGCCGAACAGCCGCCACGTCGGCGTCAGCCGCAGGTTGGTCGCCGTCTGCAGCTCCGAGCGGGCCGACTTCAGCGTGTCGCGGATGGCGATCGCCGAGGCGCCGTAGAGCGGATTGGTCGCATATTCGGTGAGCAGGTCGTAGAGCTGCTGCGGCGTGCGCTTGTAGGCCCAGGTCACCGAGGCGGAGACCGGTCCGCTGGTGCCCGACGCCTGGATGTCGCTGCGCTCCAGCCGGAAGTCCTGCGAGCCGAAGCGCGCCTGGGCGCCGATTCGGAAGCCCATCGCGCTGTCGACCGCGACGCCGCCGACCCAGTCGGAGGCGTTGGTCTCGAGCCCCGACCCGAACGCGGTCAGCGGCACCGGCCGGCCGAGCGCGGCGAGGTTCATCAGCTCCGAATAGCCCGGATAGGCGAAGGAGTTGACGCCGGAGAGCAGGTAGGAGCGCCCGAACAGCGCCGAGATCGACCCGCCGGCCGGTCCGTGGAAGCTGTAGCGGCCGCCGAGGTTGAGGCGCGTGCCGCCCTCGGCGCGGTCCCAGCCGGAGAACTTGTCGGTGCGGAACAGCGTCGTGTCGTCGAACACCACGCTCTGCGCGTCTTCGTTGGGCAGCCGCCCGACCCACTGCTCGCTCGGCCGCACCACCAGCTGCGCCATCGGCGAGAAGGTGTGCGCCCCGATCGAGGTGTCCATCACGAAGGGATAGGCGTAGTCGAGCGCCAGCGTCGGGGTGACCCGTCCGAACGTCCCGTCCTGGACGAAGCCGACCAGCGTCTCGTCGCGCGACTGGTTGTAGAACACGTCGCCGCGCAGGCTCGCCGACGGCGTGAACACCTGGCCGAGCGAATCGACGAACTGGCGCCGCCACTGCACCATGCCGCTGACCCGCGAGAAGGTGCCGGCGATGGCGTAGACCCGCCCCTCGGTGTCGATGTCGGAGGTGCTGCGGGTCAGGCTGGTGAGGTTGGCGTGACCCGACACCTCGCCGCCCAGATAGGAATCCTCGGCGACGCGGTCCCAGTCGATCACCGGCGCCACCAGCGGCTGCTTGTCCTGCAGCGACGTGCCGGCGCCGAACAGCAGCTGGTTGCCGGCGCGGTCGAAGCCGACGTCGTCGGTGAACACCGTGAACCGGTAGGCGTGCGCCTCGAAATAGGACTTCAGGCTCTCGCCCTTGAGGAACACCGTCGAGATCGTGCGGTCGTCGTTGGAACTGACCAAGTGGTACTGATCGAGGAAGCGGCGATCGCTGACCGCCGTCACGTCCCAGCCCCACGACCACTGGTCGCCGAGGGTGAAGGTGCCGGTGGTGTTGAAGGCGCCGCGGGTCGAGCGATTGCCGCTCGTCGCCCGGAACGCCTCCGGCTGCAGCTGCGAGATGCCCCAGCCGCGCCCGGTGATCAGACCGCTGTCGATGCGGTGGCGGACCTCGACGTCGGCGAGCACGCCCTGCCGCGACATCGCCACCGGCGACAGCGTCGCGTCCCAGTCGGCCACCGGCGCCCAGTAGAAGGGCACCTGGACGCCCAACCCGAGCGAGTTGGAGTTGATCACGCGCGGCATCAGGAAGCCGGTCTTGCGCCGCTCGGACGGATCGGGATGCTCGAAGAACGGCACCCAGGCGATCGGCGTGCCCAGCATCTCCAGCCGGGCGTCCTCGTAGTAGACCGTCTTTTCCTTCTGGTCGTGGACGATCTTGGCCGCCTTGATCTGCCAGAACGGCGGCTTGCCCGGCTCGTTGACGCAGGTCTGACAGGCCGAATAGACGCCCTTCTCGAACACCGTGGTGTTGCCGCCGGTGCGCGACGCGCGCTCCGCGGCGAAACGCGAACGGTCGATCGTGTCGATGCGCAGCGATTCGACGAAGCCTTCCGAGAAGCCCTGGGTGACGTCCATCTTCGGCGAGGTCAGGACGTTGCCGTCCTTGTCGACGAGACGGGCGTCGCCTTCCGCGATCACCCGCTGCGACGTGCGCACGTAAGTGACCTTGCGCGCGGTGAGCACGGTGCCGCGATAGTAGATCGTCACCGCGCCGAG
Source organism: Phyllobacteriaceae bacterium (assembly GCA_012517025.1). Taxonomy (GTDB): domain Bacteria; phylum Pseudomonadota; class Alphaproteobacteria; order Rhizobiales; family Ancalomicrobiaceae; genus Pinisolibacter. Next base: position 7,458 of record JAAYVT010000378.1, read on the forward strand.
CGCCGTCACCGTGTCGGCCTTGTCGTCGTAGACGACCTGATCGGCCTCCACCACCATGTGGTCGCCGGCCGGCAGGTTCGGCATCGAGGTCTTCGGGCCGGCGGCGAGGGTGGCGTCGCCGGTCGCCTTGACCTTGGCGGCGGCGGCCGGACCGACGCCGGCCAGCAGCGCCGCGAGCAGCGCCAGCGAGACGCCGCCGACGAGCCGCGATCGACGAACGAGGGACGGAGTCCGCCTCTGCCCGGGGACGGTTCGGAACATGTCTAGCCGTCCTCCTGGTGCAAAAGAACAGTGAAGCCGATCGACGAGGCGATCACGGCCGGGGTCCAAGCGGCCAGAACGGGGGGAACGATGCCGACGCCTCCCATGCCCCGAGCCACCTCTTGGGCGACATAAAGCACGAAGCCCGCCGCGACGCCACCGAGAATCATCCGTCCTATGTTGCCGAAGCGGAACACTCGCAGAGAAACCGTCGCGGCGATCAGCACCATCGCCATCAGAAGCAGCGGTCTGGCGAGAAGCAATTGATATTGAAGTTCGAATTGGAACGCCGGGAGACCCGCCGCGCGCGCCGTTTCGATGAAGGACGGCAACGCCCAGAAGGAGATCGTGTCGGGCTCGGCGAGCGCCTGCCCGATCTGCTCGGCGGCGAGCCGGGTGGAGACGAAATCGACGTCGAAGTGCTGCGGCGCTTCGCCCGGCCGATTGACCCAGGCGTCGGTGAGCCGCCAGCGGCCGGGCTCGTGATCCGCCGTCGCCGCCTCGATCCGCGCCGCGAAGTGGCCGCGCGCGTCGAACGACTGGATGGTCACGCCGGACAGATGCAGGCCGCGGTCGGTGGCCTGACGGGCGTGGACGATCGATTCGCCGTCCTCGCCGCTCTGCCGCAGCCACACCTCGCGCGCCGTGTCGTCGACGCGTCGTTGCTCGTCTCCGGCCAACCGCGTCTGCAGCGTCTCCGAACGGCTCTTCAGGTGAGCGGCGAGGGGGTTGTAGACCACAGTCGCGGCGATGCCGAGCGCCGCCGCCACCGCGATCGGCGGGAACAGGAACTGCCACACCGAGATGCCGGCCGCCCGCGCCACCACCAGCTCCAGCTTGCGCGAGAGCGCCAACAGCGCCGCCATCACCCCGAACAACGTGGCGAAGGGCAGCACCTGTTCGGAGAACGCCGGGATGCGGAACAGCGAGGCGGCGAAGGCGATCGGCCAGCGGAAACTCGGCCGATCGACGTTGGCGCGCACCATGTCGAGGAAGTCGAACAGGAACACGATCAGGAAGGCGATCGCGAAGATCGACGCCACCGAAAAGAAGGTGCGGCGGGCGAAGTAGCGACCGAGCGTCGGACCGATCACGGCTCGTCCTCCTCTCGATCGCGGGTGAGGCCCCAGCGTTCGGCGAAGCGCCGGCCGACGCAGGAGGTGCGATCGGCGACCGCGTCGAGGCCGCTCGCCGCCAGCCGCGGCAACGCCAGCCGGCGATCGCTCGCCACCACGAACAGCGATGCCGCGATCACCCCGAGCAGCAGCAGCCACAACGTCGCCAGGGCGACGTCGGAGGTGCCGCCGGCGCTGGTTGCGGCGAAATCGACGCCGCGCAGCGCGCCCGCCGCCGCGATCACCGCGAGGCTCGACAGGCCGCGCGCCTCGCGGGTGGTGCGGGCGTCGCCGAGCCCGAGGAAGGTGATCAGCGCGAAGGCGACCGGCAGCAGCGGTTGGGTCAGCCGATCGTGCAGTTCGGAGCGCAGCCGCCCGGCGTTGGCGCGGGCATAGGCGTCCGGGTCGGGGCCGCCGGCGGCCCACAGCTCGGCGGTCGACCGCTCGCTCGGCCGGAACACCGGCGCCGCCGTGGACGCCGTCATCGCCGACAGATCGAAGGCGTAGGACTGGAAGTCGATCAGCGACAGATTGCCGTCCGAGGTGGCGCGTCGCTCGATCACGCCGTCGCGCATCACCAACAGCGTCTTGCCGAACATCTCGACGATCGAGGCCTGATCGGCGACGTAAGTGAAGGAGACGGCGGGGTCGCGCCCGTCCTCGACGAACAGGCCGCCGAGCGAGCCGTCCGGCGCCCGCGACCGGATGTGGAAGGTGAGGTTGGGCTCGATCGTCACGAATCGCCCCGGCTGCACCAGATTGGCGACCAGATCGACGTTGACCTTGGTCAGCTCCTCGCGCAGCACCCGCAACGCCGTCGGCGACCCCCACACAGACAGCATCATCATCGCCGCCGCCACCAACCCGGCGAGCGCCAGGAGCGGCCGCAGCACCACGAAGCGCGAGGCGCCGGAGGCGTTGAGCACCACCAGTTCGCTGTCGGCGTTGAGGGCGTTGAGGGTCTGGATCGCCGCGATCAGCACCGCGAACGGGGCGACCACGATCGCCAGGAACGGCAGCGCCAGCGCGGTGATCTCGAAGAACACCAGCAGGGCGGCGCCCTTGGCGGTGACGAGATTCATCTGCCGGAGCGCCTGCGTCGCCCAGACGACGCCGATCAGCGCCCCCAGCGACATCAGGAAGGCCCCCGCGGCACGACGGAAGATGTAACGCTCGACGAGCCGCATGCGCTTCCGTCGTCCTCCGTCCCTCGCGCGACGATGCGCGCGCCCTCGTTCTCGGGATCTCCGCCCGGCGTTTCCGCCCGATCGATCCCGAGACGATCCTCGTCCCGAGCATCCATCAAGCTCCGAAATGCCTAACGGTTTGCTTGGAAACGTGGTTAACACGTGGCGGCGCCGTCTCCGAGAGGTTTCCTCCACCGTGCGACGCTTGCTCTCGGGCCCTCCACGCTCCACATTCGCCTCACGGTGCGCGCATGAAGCGCCCCGATCGTCGTTTTCGGAGCCGCCTTTCGATGTCTGACCCCTCGATCGCCTTCGCCAAGCCGGAGCTTCCCGCCACCGGCGCCCTCGTCGTCCTCCTCGCCGAGGATCTGGTGCTGCCGCCCACCGCCGCCGCCCTCGACGAGAAGACCGGCGGAGCCCTCGCCCGGGCGATCGCCAAGTCCGCCTTCAAGGCCAAGGGCTTCGCCGCCCTCGACGTGCTCGCGCCGGCCGGCTGCGATCTCGACCGGGTGCTGCTGATCGGCCTCGGCAAGTTCGGCGATCTGGTCGAGAAGGACTGGCTCAAGCTCGGCGGCGTCGTCGCCGGCAAGCTCGCCGACGCCAAGGCGACCGCCGCCACGCTGCTGCTGGAGCGCGCCGACGGCGAGGCGATCGTGCCCGAGCGCGCCGCCGACGTCGCCCTCGGTGTGCGCATGCGCGCCTGGACCTTCGACCGCTACAAGTCGAAGAAGAAGGACGAGGACGCGCCGAAGGATCTCGCCCTGACCCTGGCGCTCGCCGACCACTCCGCCGCCAAGAAGCTGTGGAAGGCCCGCGTCGAGCCGGTCTCCGACGGCGTCGCACTCACCCGTGAGCTGATCTGCGAGCCCGCCAACGTGCTCGGCACCGAGGACTTCACCAAGCGCTGCGAGAAGCTCGAGAAGCTCGGCGTCGAGGTCGAGGTGCTCGGCGAGAAGGAACTGAAGAAGGCCGGCTGGAACGCTCTGCTCGGCGTCGCGCAGGGCTCCAAGCGGCCGCCGCGCGTGGTGATCATGCGCTGGAACGGCGGCACCGAGGGCGAGGCCCCGATCGCCTTCGTCGGCAAGGGCGTGGTCTTCGATTCGGGCGGCATCTCGATCAAGCCGGCCGCCGGCATGGAGGACATGAAGGGCGACATGGGCGGCGCGGCGGTGGTCACCGGCCTGATCCATGCGCTCGCCGCGCGCAAGGCGGCGGTCAACGTCGTCGGCGCGATCGGCCTCGTCGAGAACATGCCCGACGCCGGCGCCCAGCGTCCCGGCGACATCGTCACCTCGCTCTCCGGCCAGACCATCGAAGTGATCAACACCGACGCCGAGGGTCGTCTCGTCCTCTGCGACGTGCTGTGGCACGTCAAGGAGGCGGTGAAGCCGGCGGCGATCGTCGATCTCGCCACCTTGACCGGCGCCATCCTGGTGGCGCTCGGCAAGCTCAACGCCGGCCTGTTCTGCAACGACGACACGCTCGCCGAGCGGCTGACGTCGAGCGGTCTCGTCACCGGTGAGACGGTGTGGCGGATGCCGCTGTCGACCGACTACGACAAGCTGATCGACAGTACCTGGGCCGACATGAAGAACACCGGCGGCCGCGACGCCGGCTCGGTGACGGCGGCACAGTTCCTCAAGCGCTTCGTCGGCGACGTGCCGTGGGCCCACCTCGACATCGCCGGCACCGCCATGGGCAGCCCCAAGACCGATCTCAACGCCGCCTGGACCTCCGGTTGGGGCGTGCGCCTGCTCGATCGTCTGGTCGCCGACCACTACGAGAAGTGAGGCGTCTCC
>JAAYVT010000379.1 GCA_012517025.1 Phyllobacteriaceae bacterium
ACGACCGTGGCGGCGGCTGGAGCGACGCCTCCTTCTCCGACGGCGGCGGCTTCGGCGGCGACGACGACGACTTCGCCTGAGGCCTTCCCGCCTCGCTCGTGAGGACGGCGCCCACCGTCCTCACGCCGGCCCGTCGTCCGCCTCGGCGGCACCCGCCCGGCGCGCCGCCCATTCGGCCTTGAGCGCCGTCTCGACCGCGGCGCGGTCGGGAGCGACCGCCTTCCACAGCGACACGCAGTCGGTGTCGGCGAAGCCGATCGCCGCGTAGAAGGCGACGACGCCGGCGTTTTCCCGCCGCACCATCAGATTGATCTTCGGCACCCCGCGCGCCCGGCACCACGCCTCCGCCGCCGCGACCAGCCGTCGCCCGAGCCCGGCGCGGCGATGGTCCGGGTCGACCGCGAGATAGTAGATCGCACCGCGATGGCCGTCGTGACCGATCATCGCCGCCCCGACGATCCGCCCCTCGACCCGCGCCACCATCACCTCGCCGTGGCCGCTCTCGCGCGCCAGCCGGAGGTCGGCGGTGGGATCGTTCCACGGCCGGGTGAGGCCGCAGCGGTTCCACAGGTCGACGATCGCCGCGACGTCGGCGTCGACGAACGGGACGATCGGGAAGTCTTCGGGCATCGGTCGGAGCTCCGGTCGGGGCGGGCGGTCATCCGACACCCGCCCGTCGTCCGGGGCAAGAGGCGAGGGTGCCCGCTCACAACATGCCGAGCCACCTCGGCAGGGCGAGCGACAGATCCGGCCAGTAGGTGACGAGCACCAGGAAGCCGAGCATGGTGAGGAGCCACGGCCACACCGCCACCGTCAGCTCGGTGATCCCCATCTTGGTGATGCCGCTCGCCACGTAGAGGTTGAGCCCGACCGGCGGGTGGCACATGCCGACCTCCATGTTGACCACGATCAGGATGCCGAAATGCACCGGATCGATGCCGAGCTTGATCGCCACCGGGAACAGGATCGGCGCCATGATCAGCACGATCGAGGAGGGCTCCATCACGTTGCCGGCGAGGAGCAACAGCACGTTGACGAGGAGCAGGAAGCCGATCCGCCCGAGCCCCTGGTCGACCATCCAGCCGGCCATCGCCTGCGGAATGTTCTCGCTCGTCATCAGGAAGGAGAACAGCACTGCGTTGGTGATGATGTAGAGCAGCATCGCCGACATCGAGGCGCTGTCGAGCAGCACCTTGCCGACGTCGCGCAGACGCATGTCGCGGTAGACGAAGACGGCGACGACGAAGGCGTAGACCGCCGCCATCGCGGCCGCCTCGGTCGGGGTGAAGGCGCCGGTGTAGATGCCGCCGATCACGATGACGATCAGGAACAGGCCCCAGAAGCTCTCGGCGAGCGCCCGTCCGCGCGCCCGCCACGTCGCCCGCGGCAGACGCGGATAGTCGTTGCGCCACGCCCGCCACCACGTGGTGAGGCCGAGCAGCGTGGCGAGCACGAGGCCCGGGATCACGCCGGCGATGAACAGCTGGCCGACCGACGCGGCGGTCACCACCTCGCCCTTCGGGCCGGTGGCGAGCTGGCCGGAGGTCGCCACCGCGTACATCACCATCACGATCGACGGCGGGATCAGGATGCCGAGGGCGCCGGAGGTGGTGATCACGCCGGCGCCGAAGCGCTTCGGGAAACCCTGCTGCACCATCGCCGGCAACAGGATCGAGCCGATCGCCACCACGGTCGCCGGCGACGAGCCGGAGACGGCGGCGAAGAGCGCGCAGGCGAGCACGCCGGCGAGCCCGAGCCCGCCCGGCCAATGTCCGACCATCGACGAGGCGAAGCGGATCATCCGCCGGGCGACGCCGCCGTGGGTGAGGAAGTTGCCGGCCAGGATGAAGAACGGGATCGCCATGATCTCGAACTTCTCGATGCCGGTGAAGAGTTTGAGAGCCACCGATTCGATCGGCACGCTGGTCATGGTGAACAGGAAGGTCAGCACCGTCAGACCGAGTGCGATCGAGATCGGCATGCCGGTGAGGAACAGGGCGATCAGCAGGGCGAAGATGATCAGCGCGCTCATGAGCGGACCCCCTCTTCGTCGAGCCCGGCGACCCGCGCCTGATCGTGCTTCGGCAAGGCGCCGGTCCGCCAGAACGACACCGCCACCTGCAGGAAGCGGAAGCTCATCAGCCACGAGCCGAGCGGCACGCACAGATAGACGATCCACATCGGGATCTCGAGATCGGCCGAGGTCTGCCCGGTCGAATACATCTCGACGACGAAGCGGGCGCCGAGCGAGCCGACGATGCCGGTGAAGAGGGCGCCGCAGGCGAGGCCGAACATCACGAAGGCGACCCGGCTGCGCGCGTCGAGGGCGTTGATCAACACGTCGACGCCGACGTGGATGCCGGTCCTCACCCCGTAGGCGGCGCCGAACTTCGCCATCCACACGAACATGTAGATGCACAGTTCCTGCGCCCAGGTGAGGTTGAAGCCGGCGAGCCACTTGTAGGTCGTCCGCGCGCCCCGCGCGACCCCGGTCAATTCGTGCGCGCCGGCGAAGCCGAGCACCTTGGCCGAGGTCGAGAGCCCGTAGCGATGGACGACCGCGACGAAGATGATCGTCGTGGCGGCGGCGATGAGGAAGGCGATGATCGCCTCCTCCAATCGATCGAGAAGTCGGAGCATGGCGCGCCTCGCAGGGCCGCCCGCCGTCGCGGGAGAGACCTCGGGCGACGGTCGCGGCGGGTTTGCGGAAGAAGGCGGACGAGTGACCGGGCGGCCGCTCGTCGCGGGGTCATGCGGCGGGAATCACTCCGCCCCGGTGGTCTTGGCGACCTCGGTGATCAGATCCTTGCCGATGCGCGAGCCCATTTCGCTCCACACCGGCTTCAGCGCCGACTTCCACGCCGCCGCCTGCTCGGTGGTGAGGGTGATGAACTCGGTCTTGCCGGAGGCCTTCATCGCCTCGACCGCGTCGGCGTTTTCCTTCTCGGCGATGTCGTTGGCGTAGGTCGTCGCCTCCGCCAGCGCCTTCTCGAGCTCGCCGCGGACGTCGGTGGGCAGCCCGTCCCAGAACTTCTTGTTCACGATCACCGCGTAGCCGAGATAGCCGTGCCGCGACAGGGTCGCGTACTTCTGCACCTCGTGCATCTTCTGCGTGTACATGTTGGAAGGTGGGTTCTCGGTGCCGTCGACGACGCCGGTCTGCAGCGCCTGATAGACCTCGGAGAAGGCCATCACCTGCGGCAGGGCACCGAGCGCCTTCATCTCCGCTTCCAGCACCTTGGAGGACTGGATCCGCATCTTGAGGCCGAGGAAGTCGTCCGGCGTGCGCAACGGCTTGTTGGCGCTCATGATCTTGAAGCCGTTGTCCCAATAGGCGAGACCGGTGATCCCCTTGGGCTCCAGCAGCTTCAAGAGCTTCTTGCCGACCGGCCCCTCCGTCACCTTCCTGAGCGCCACCCGGTCGGGGAAGATGTAGGGCAGATCGAAGACCTCGAACTCCTTCACCCCCAGCGGTCCGAATTTGGCGAGCGACGGCGCCAGCATCTGCACCGCGCCGAGCTGCAGCGCCTCGAGTTCTTCCTTGTCCTTGTAGAGCTGCGAGTTGGGGTAGACCTCGACCTTGACCTTGCCGGCGGTGTATTTCTCGGCGAGTTCCTTGAACCGCTCGGCGCCCTTGCCCTTCGGCGTGTTGGGGGCGACGACGTGGCTGAACTTGACGACGATCTCTTCGGCGCGGGCCGGCATCGACATCAGAGCGCCGAGTGCCAGCGCGACGGCGAGAATCTTCTTCATGGTTTCCTCCCTCGAGGGTTTGCCGCTCCGACTGCGCGGAGCTTGACGAGACGGTAACGCCGCCGGACGATGTCACGCTATCGTGGATTTCCGAGCCCGGCCGATGGGACCGGACGCCGCACGACCTTCGATCGAGATCCGCTTGAGCGACCAGCCCCCTCCCTCAGCCGTCCCGCCGCCGCGCCCCGCCGCGACGGACGGCGGCCTGTTCCTCGGCGAGGCGGCGCCGCGCGGCCGCGGCGGTCTGATGGTGGAGATCGCGCCGCTGGTCGTCGCCGGGCTGATCGTCGCCCTGCTCGCCGCCCTGGTCTGGCTCGCCGACCGGCGCGAGCGCGAGGAGGCCGGCGACGCCCTGATCCGCGACACCCTGTGGGTCGAACAGGCGCTGCGCTTCCAGATCGAGGCCGGCGAGGAGGCGATCGAGCGCCTCGCCTTCGACATGACCTCGACCCGGCTCGGCGAGGAGGTGATCGCGGCGCGTCTGCGCACCATCGTCGGCTCGCATCCGGAATTCGCTGAGGTCGAGTGGCGCGACGATCTCGGCCGCATCCGGCTGGCGGTGCCGCCGGACGTCGCCCCCGATCGCGACGCGGCGGCCCGCGGGCGCCCCTTCGTGCGGGGTTTCGCCGCGCCGCGTCGGCTCGGCAGCCAGACCATCGTCGATCTGAACGTGCCGGTCTTCGACCACGATGTCCGGGTCGGTCGCCTGACCGCCCACCTCCGCCTCGAGCGGCTGTTGGCGCTCTACGTGCCGTGGTGGATCTCGCAGAACAATCACGTCACCCTGACCGACGTCGCCGGCGCCGAGCTCGCCCACAAGTCGGCGATGACCCCGGTCGGTGGCGCCCGCCGCCATTCGCTGAGCTTCGACCCGCCGTTGCCGGGCGTCTTCCTGGTGCTGACCGCCCACGCCGGCTCGACCAACTTCCTGCGCAATCTGCTCGGCGCCGGCGTCGTCGGCCTCGCCGTGGTCGCGGTGGTGGCGTTGTTCGGGCTGATGCTGCATCACCGGCGCCGTCTCGCCGCCGAACGCGATCTCGGTGCCGCCCAGGCGCTGCGCCGCGCCATGGAGAACAGCCTGACCGTCGGCATGCGCGCCCGCGACCTCGAGGAGCGCATCATCTACGTCAATCCGGCCTTCTGCCGGATGGTCGGCTTCGAGGCCGAGGAGCTGATCGGCCGCGGCCCGCCGCTGCCCTATTGGTTGCCCGAGCTGGTCGAGGAGCCGCCCGCCCGCCATCAGGCGCTGGGCGAGGCGGCGCTGGAGCCGCTGTCCTTCGAGACTCGATTCCGCCGCCGCACCGGCGAGATCTTCGACGTCCGCGTCTACGAGGCGCCGCTGATCGACGCCGACGGCATCCACCGCGGCTGGATGGGCTCGCTCGTCGACGTCACCGAGGTCAAGCGGGCGGAGGAGCGCGAGCGCCTGCACGCCGAGAGCCTGACCCGCACCGGCCGGCTGATCTCGCTCGGCGAGATGGCCTCGACCATCAGCCACGAGCTCAACCAACCGCTCGCCGCCATCGCCTCTTACGCTGCCGGCTGCCTGCATCTGTCGAAGGCGGGACGGCCGAGCGGCGAACTCGTCGACGCGCTGGAGAAGCTCGAGGCCCAGGCCCGTCGCGCCGGCCGGGTGATCCGCCGCGTCCACGACTTCGTCCGCAAGCGCGATCCCGAATCGGTGCCCCTCGATCTCGGCGAGCTGATCGCCTCGATCGCCGCCTTCGTCGTCCCCGACGCCAAGAACCAGCGGGTCGACGTCGCCACCGAACTGCCCGACGCGCCGCTGGTCGTCCACGGCGACCGCACCCTGCTGGAGCAGGTCCTGCTCAACCTCGTCCGCAACGGCATGGAGGCGATGGCGGGCGTCGATCCGGCGCTGCGGCGGCTGGAGATCGCGGTCCGCCGCCGCACCGGCTCCGAAGGCGACGTCGCGGTGCTGAGCGTCGCCGATCGCGGGGCCGGCATCGCCCCCGAGGTCGCCGAGAAACTGTTCACGCCGTTCTTCTCGACCAAGCCGGAAGGCATGGGGATGGGCCTGGCGATCTGCCGCTCGATCGTCGAGCTGCATCGCGGCCGGCTCGAATTTGCAAGCCGCGAAGGAGGGGGTACGGTGTTCTCCGTCACCCTGCCCGTGGAGGAGGTCGCGTGCCCCTGACCGCTCCCGATCCCGCCGTCGAACCGAGCGTCCACGTCGTCGACGACGACCCGGCGGTGCGCGACGGCCTCGCTTGGCTGTTCTCCGCCCGCGGCCTGCCGGTGACGGTGTGGGACAGCGGCGAGGGGTTCCTCGACGGCGCCGGCGCGGCGGCGCGCGGCTGCGTCCTGCTCGACGTCCGCATGGGCGGCATGTCGGGGCTCGAAGTGCTCGACCGGCTGGAGGAACAGGGCGCGGTGGTGCCGGTGATCGTGCTGACCGGTCACGGCGACGTGCCGGTGGCGGTGCATGCATTGAAGACGGGAGCGATCGACTTCGTCGAGAAGCCCTTCGACGCCGAGGATCTGGTCGCCCGGGTGATCGCCGCCCTCGCCCTCGAAGTGCGCCGTCACGAGGCGGCCTCGGCCACCCGCACCCTGGCGCGCCGGCTCGCCACGCTGTCGCCGCGCGAGCGCCAGGTCATGGACCTGATGCTCGAAGGCAAGCTCAACAAGCAGATCGCCGACGAGCTGACGATCGCCATGCGGACCGTCGAAGTGCATCGTGCACGCATTCTGGAGAAGTTCGGCGTGCGCTCGGCGGTGGAGCTCGCCGGTCGTCTGGCGGCGCTGCGGCGCGAGGCGCCGTGAGCCTCACAGCCGCCGGTAACGCACTCGGGCCGAGCGCTCGATCGCGGCGGTGACCAACGGATCGAGGTCGAAGGCGTCGCGGATCATCTCGAGGAAGCGCAGTTCCTCCTGCCCGGCGGTGGTGTCGACGGCGGCGACCTCGACGGCGAGCGCATAGGCGGTCTCGCGCAGCTTCGCCGGCAGCGCTTCGCCGGCGCGCTTCAGGATGGTCTCGAGCCCGTCGGCCGCCTCCAGCATCTCGGCGGTCTCGCCGGCGATCGTGCCGAGGCGCGAGCGATCGAAGCCCTCGAACACCG